>JAXDKF010000282.1:0-3210 GCA_034667265.1 Fimbriimonadaceae bacterium | reverse complement strand
GCGCCAGATCGACGAATACTGGTTTGGCTACGGCTCGCCTGCTTCCCTCGGCCTGATGCGGATACTAATCGGCATCGCCGTCCTGCTGAACCAACTGATTACGTTTGCGGAATTCGACGACTGGTTTACGGAGCATGGCTACGTGCCTCAGTTTGCGGGCCACCGCTACATGCCGCCGTTAGATCGCGGCTTCAAGTTCTTCAAGTGGGATTTCACTCTGCCTTTCGAGGTCCCGCGTCTCAACCTGATCTCACACGTGACGGACACCAACATCACGTTCGCGTTCTGGGTGATCTTCTTGATTGCTTGCGTGACGATGACTCTTGGTCTGTGGACGCGCGCTAGCGCGATCATCGCAGCCATCTTCATGATCTCGCTGCATCACCGAAACGCGATGATCCTGCACGGTGGCGATACGTTGCAACGGATCGCAGTGATGTACTTGGCTCTTGCGCCGTGCGGGAAGGCCTGCTCGCTCGACAGGCTGATCGGGTTATGGAAGGGCAAAATCGCGCCCGGGCCCGTGCTCGTTTCTATGTGGCCGCAGCGCCTGATCACGTTTAACGTGGCCCTCGTGTATTTCACCACCGTCTGGCACAAGTGGGGAGGGGGAGGAACCCAGTGGAGTTCAGGGATCGCCACATGGTTTCCCGCGCGGCTGAATGAGTTCAAGCGATTCCCGGTGCCGGAATTCATGAACGACATGCCGTTCGTGAAATTCACCACCTACGGCACTCTGGCCACTGAGCTCGCGATGGCGACCTTGGTGTTTTACAGACCGCTCCGGAAATGGGTGCTTCTCGGCGGATTGATGATGCACGCCTACATCGAGTACAGCATGAATATCCCGCTGTTCTCCTTCACCATATGCAGTCTCTACATTGCGTTCTATGAAGGCGAAGAAGTGACCGGATGGGCGAAGAGAATGGGCCAGAGATTGCAGCGCTTCGCGTTGCGCGTCAGCCTCCCCGTCGGGATGGCGTTCAAGCCGGGTCCGGCGGCCGGTGTGAGAGCGGTCGACCCGCTGGATCTCGTCAGCTACGAGCCCGGCAGGACCGCGCAATGGCAAGCCTATGACGTGCAAGATAGGCCGCGAAATCCGTTCCGCGCCTCTCGTCAGCGCAGCGTCGGCGCCTGGATCACCTATCCTATCCCTGGCCTATGGCGCCGCATGCTGGAACGCGGCATCGAACCGGCCCCCGAAGCGCCGGAAACGACTCCGATGAAAGCAAAGAATCAGAAGGCGGGGCGTTAATGCTAAAGGCGTTCAAGTTTGCAAAACCCAAGGGACCCGGTTTCGGCATCAGCGCTCACTACTACCTGTCTGTTCTCTCTACAAAGCCTGTGATGCCGGCATTGTGGGATCTCATCAACCCGCAGGGCGAGAACGGCGCTGTGGTCGGCTTTGGCGTTCCTCTGACGGCAGGCGCAACCAAGGATGTGTTGCGGCAGCCCATGGGTCGCGGCGGCTACGCGCTGGCGAGTAAAGATCGAAAGACCGTCATCAAGCTCCTCGTGCTCAGCAAGGATGAAGCCGGATTCGATCCCGAGGCTTTGATCCGCAGTCGCCTCGCTGCTGTGCTCGAGTCGGAGGTGATCTCCAGGATCCGCGCGACCTGGACGCTGGGCCAAGCCACCTTTGAATCGCACGACCCGGACGTCTATCCCGCCCTGCGATTCCACCTTGCGCTTGTAAAGCGTTTGGCCGAGCTGACCGAAGGAGCGATCGCCGATCCGCTCTCCCAGCGCTATCTTTTGCCCAACAACTTGCTCGGGCCGATCACCACAGACACCGGCGTGGACGTGCTCGACATCTGCTCAGTTGGAACGGCGGACCGGCCCGACGGCATGCACGCTTACACGCTCGGCCTGCAAAAGCTCGCGCTGCCGGAGCTTGAGATCGTCGGCCTGGCGCCCGATGTCAAAAGGCTTGCCGCGGAATTCCTCTTATCCGCAGCCCAGGCCGTGGTGCAAGGAAATCTGATCCAGAGCGGAGTGAAGCTGGGCGCGCCAACCGCCTTCTTCGAAGCCCGGGAGGGAGGTTACGACGTCGCGTTGTGGGAGGGCATCAAAGTGTTGGAGCTGTTGCCGCCCACGCAGATCACGGCGACGGACGCGCTCGAGATCTGGGACAGAGAACGCAAGCTCAGCTAACCGCGTCGCCCGTGCGATTCATGGATAGCCAATAGAGGCCAAGCTGCCTGACCGCATCGATGAACTGGTCAAAGTCCACCGGCTTTCGGATGTAACTGTTCGCGCCAAGCTCGTAGCTTTCCACGATGTCGCGCTCTTCATCCGAAGAAGTTAGAACGACTACGGGGAGCGTCTTCGTCCTCTCGTTTGCGCGGATCTTCTCGAGCACTTCCAAGCCGTTCACCTTAGGAAGCTTGAGGTCGAGAAGTACGAGGTCGGGGAGCCGGTCCTGGCCGGGTCCAAAGAGCTTGTCGAGTGCTTCGGCCCCGTCGCGGGCGACTCGAATGATATTGGGAATATCGCTCTGACGCATTGCGCGCAACGTGAGCTGCTCGTCGTCTGCGTTATCTTCCACCAGTAAGATTGTTTTCGGTTCGACCGCCAATGCTATCTACGTACTCCCTCTGGGGTGGATATTACACTAGAATCCATACCGTCCACCGAGCGGCGGGATACCACGCAGACTGCCTTGCATGACTACATGTTTCAACGCATGTGGAACGTGCGATAGATACCGCAAGTTGAACTATCCGACACGCGCACCAGTGCTGCCCCGTAAGGATAGGTAGGCTCTCGTAGACGCGAGCTCTAACAATGGAACCGGCGTTTAAATACCTGTCGCAGATCGTCCAACCGACCGACCTTCACAAGTTTTCCGTTAAGGAGTTGCAAGAGCTTGCGGCTGAGGTGCGGCGAGCCATCTTGGAAAACGTCAGCCGAACGGGCGGGCATTTCAGCTCAAATTTGGGCACCGTCGAGCTTACGGTGGCGCTTTACGCGACCTATAGCATCCCACCTGACAAAGTTGTTTGGGATACCGGGCACCAGGCCTACACCCACAAGCTTTTGACGGGACGGCTAGACCGTTTTCAGACCCTGCGAAAGCATAAAGGCCTCAGCGGATTCCTGCGGCGCGAAGAGCACCCGCTCGACATCTTTGGCGCGGGCCACGCGGGCACTGCTATCTCCGCGGCACTCGGCTTTGCGATCGCCCGCGACAAGCTCGCCACCAAAGAG
>JAXDKF010000281.1:0-4063 GCA_034667265.1 Fimbriimonadaceae bacterium | reverse complement strand
TATCTCCGCGCGAACTTCGACATGGAGTACGAGGAGTACGAGATCAACACCGGCACCATCGAGAACTTCGACAAGCAGCTTATGGGTTACCGGCGCGCGCAGGTGCTGGAGTGCAACGTCCGGCGATCGGCTTTCGACAATGTGTCGAAGGTGGTGGGCTGGGCGGACGAGGGCTACTACATCGAGCTTCTCGATGGCCAGGCGTATGTCGGCCACCGCGCGAAGGTTTGCTTGCGGGATATCCGGCGGTCGTACGCGGTCGCGGACGTCATCCTGCCGGGCGGTCCGACTATGGGCCGTGGTCTAAGCTAGTCCGATGTAGCATCGCCTTCAAGGCGATGGCCGGCAACGCGGCTTGCCGTCGACTTTGATTGCATGACGCGGTTGAAACGCTCGAGTCATCGCCTGGGAAGGCGATGCTACGCCGGGTGCTACATCGGGAAAAAGAAGGAAGGCGAGGGACTAAGCCCTCGCCCTATCGAGCTGCAGCTCACGCTTCGGAGTTACCGGCGGCGCGATGGAATTAATTTCCGAATGATTGCATCTACTTGTACAGTATTCCGCCAGTTTCCTCAACGCTTTTTCCGAGACCGCATCCAAGCTCTGTGGACTTGTTAAACACAAGCCTAGTAGCGAGAACGCTTCCTCCTCCGTAAGCTTCAGCCCGCCTACTGGATCTGATCCAGATGACATGGCTGCCTCCTATCGAGAACGCGCTACTTAGTGTAGACGCACTTTCTAAGCAAATCAGCCGAATTCAGCCACCACATTCTTGACTTTTTTACAAAAAGCGCAATTTTAATGCGATAGGACCTCGTCGGTATACTTGGCCGATGCCCCAGGGCGAGTACCTGCAGTACGGCGGCCAAGCCATTGTCGAGGGAGTGATGATGCGGTCGCCGCGGTATTTCGCGATCGCGTGCAGAGCCCCCAACCAGGAGATCGTTCTCCAATCCGAGCCCCTCGAGAAGACCTGGATCGGCAGACAGAGCTGGCTCAAGAAACCCTTTCTTCGCGGATCGCTGGCATTGTTCGATGCGATGGCGCTCGGCATTCGGGCCATGAAGTTTGCGGCGGGCGTGCAGCTCGATCCGCGCTATGCAAAGCCCGGTGAGCCTGAAGAGCGCAAGGTCCCGCCCAAGAGCGCCAGGGCCCGGTCGGCCATCATCACCTCGCTTCTGTTTTTTGCTTTCCTTGCGATAACTGTTCTTATTGCGATCAACCCTGGCGTGATGGCGCCGAAGACTGCCTGGTCGCTGCCGGTGCGGCCGTTGTTCGCATTCCTCGCATCGGGCGTGCTGGCCGCTATCTTCGGCGACATGGCGCTCCGAGCGATCCGCCGCACGGGCCTCTCCGATGAGGATTGGCTGGCTGCTACCGAACCCAAGGCCACCTCAGGCGAGAATCCCAGCGGGGGCCGGGTCCAGGACGTCGCTATAGGCGCCTCGATCATCTTCAGCATGTTCATCGGGATCGGCTTGTTCGTTTACTTGCCGAACCTGCTTGCCCAGCCGTTGCAGGCATCCGGGTGGAGTGGCACGCAGATCAACCTGCTTGCCGGTCTCATCAAGATCGCGATCTTCTTTGGCTATCTGACGTTGATCGGCAAGCACCCCGAGATCGAAGAGATCTTCAAATATCACGGCGCGGAGCACAAGGCGATCAACACCCTCGAGGCCGAGGAAGAGCTGACGCTGGAGAACTGCCTTCGCCAGACGCGCCTGCATCCGCGTTGCGGCACGAGCTTTGCCATTGTCGTGCTGCTGCTGAGCGTGATCGTTTTCACCTTTATCCCCCGGTATCCGCTGGGTGAATCGACGAGCATTTTCTTCAACGCCACGATCCGGCTTTGCCTAGAGGTCGTTATCCTGCCGTTCATCTCGGGGACGGCGTACGAGATCATTCGCATCGCGGGGAAATTCAAGAACAGCAGATGGGTGAAGGCGCTTCTGTGGCCCGGTCTTATGAGCCAGTACATCACGACTCGGGAGCCGGAAGCCAAGCATATCGAGGTCGCGCTGAGGTCGCTGCAGGCGGTCGTCGATGCCGAGAGAGAGCACGCGGCGGAGCCGGTGAAAGAGGGCGTGGATACGGAAGCGGCGCGGATAGCTTAGGCTCGAGGCTCTAGGCTTTGGGCTCGGGGCTCTTCCGGCCATTTACCATTTACTACTTACCACTTACCCTTGAGCGGCAAAGAACCAGCTCGTCCACAACAGCAGATAGAAGCAACTTCCGGCGAGGCAGGCGTTCCTCACGAATCGGACGTTGGTCTTCGCATAGCGGGCCAGGACGTACCAGGAGACCACAAGGGTCGCGCCTTTAACGAACGCGAAGAGCCACTCGCTGCGCTCGATGAAGAACCGCATCAATGGGTTCATCTCCACTATCAACCCGCTGTGATGCAAGACGGCCGTCGTGACGAGATCGATGAAGCCGATCGCGAGGAGTAAAGCTAAGGCGCGGGTTGGGACGAGGGCCTTCATGTTTATTGGACTCTGCACTAAGTGTGCCTCCGTTCCCAGCTTCCAGCAATTGTTTTATGAAGTCGTCCATCAAATCCCGTGTTTCTGCGGTGCTGGCCGCCTGACCGTTGACCAACAGTGCGACGATTACCTGTTTTCCATCCGTCAAACGGAGATAGCCGGAGAGCGCGCTGACCATCTCCATGGTTCCTGTCTTTCCCTCGAAAGGCACGCCCTCTAATCGGTTCTTCAGAGTGCCTTCTTGGCCGGGTCGCGCGAGGATCGAGTGCCAGAGCTCGCGTGTCGGTTGCTCATCCGCCCACACAAGTAACTTGGCCAACGCACTTGCCGAGATGAAGTTGTGCCGGGAGAGGCCGCTGCCGTCGCGGATCGTGAACTCTTCTGGCTCGAGTCCCACCTCGCTCGTCAAGAACTCGCCCATCTTTTCTTCCGCGACGTCGTACGGCTTGTCGTCTTTGTCGCTCACTTTGGAGGCCATCAGGAGCAGGTTCTCCGTGATGTTGTTGTCGCTCGACGGCAGGGCCTCTTTGAGAATCACCGACATGGGTGGGCTGTATCGGATGTAGGTCGGGTCGGTCGCCGGGATTTTGGAGATTCTCTTGGGCTTGGATCCAAGAAGCCGTCCGGCGGCAAGGTCTGGCCGCGGCAAGGCGAGCGTGTCGACTCTCGCGCGGCCCGGGGGTAGGGGCCCGCTGACCCTTGCCACCATCGTGCGCGGGTCGTATTCGATGCGCAGCTTGTCTTGGCCGTACACGCGATAAGCCTTGGCGCCGTAATTGGCCGGCTGGAAGAAGAGCTTGCCGTTGTCGGTCCAGAGCTCGAACGAGCTTTGATCGACGCTGAATGCGGAGACGGGTGCCGCGTATCTGTTGGGGAGGTCGTCCCACTCCCAGCCGGGTCCGTAGATCGGGCCGTAGGCGTGGTGGATGAGGACGGGCGTGCCTTTTGGCGCAACGAGCTTCTTGCGGATGTCGAGCAGGTCGGCGTAGCTCATCAATGGATCGCCGGCGGTGTCCACCACGATGCCCTCCTTGGTCTTCCAAAACTTGGTGACCGGCTTGTAGTCGGGGCCGAACACTTTGAGAGCAAAGGCCGCGGTGACGACCTTCTGGTTGCTCGCGGGGGTCAGCCGCAAATCTGCGTTGCGCGAGTAGAGCTCCTTGCCGCTCTGATCCAGCACGCACGCACCGATCACCGCGCCCTTGAACCGCGGGTCGTCGAGCACGTGGTCGAGATCAGGCTGTGCGAGTTGGAGGAAGAGGGAGAGGAGCATTTTCTATTGCCGATTGCTGGATTGCTCTGTCGTTTGTGGTGCGTGGGCTCTCAAACGAAATGCAACCACGGAGTCACAGAGAATCACAGAGTTTCACAGAGGCGATGGTTGGTGGATTGCGATTGCGATTGTCAATTGCTCATTGCCGGAGTCTCAATAGTTCGTATCGAAGACGACCAGTATCTTTCGGAAGTTGCTTCCAATTAGCCTTTGCTATGCCTGCAATTTTCAATCGGCAATCGGCAATCGGCAATTGGCAATCATCCTTCATCCCCAAAGATCGGCTCTTGAAAATGCTCTGCCTGAT
>JAXDKF010000280.1:0-9480 GCA_034667265.1 Fimbriimonadaceae bacterium | reverse complement strand
TTCGAGCTGCCACTTAAGCTGCCAAATCCCAAGTCGCGCGGCCAAGGGTGCATAGATATCGAGCGTTTCGCTGGCGATCCGCGTGCGCTTGTCTTCGGGAAGTGCATCGAGCGTCTGCATGTTGTGCAGGCGATCCGATAGCTTGATGACCATCACGCGTGGGTCCTGCGCCATCGCGAGCAGCATCTTGCGAAGGCTCTCGGCGGTGCGGGTGGTCTCGGCCGCGGCACGCTGCCGGTCCGTCTGGTCCTGGACTTCCCGAAGCCTAAGCTTTGTAACGCCCTCCACCAGCCCGAGCACGTCTTCGCCAAAAGTGTCGCGGATGGATTCCGCGGTGACGGTCTGGCAGTCTTCCAAAACGTCGTGAAGAAGCGAGGCTACGATCGTGTCGTCGTCCATTCCCAGGTCGGCGAGGATCTGCGCAACTGCGAGCGGATGCACGATGTACGGCTCGCCGGACACGCGCTCTTGGCCCGCGTGGGCTTGCTCGGCTACGAAGTAGGCGTAGCGGATCTTCCGGAAGTCAGCGTTGGGCCTGCGCTCACGCACAGTTTGAAGGAGGTCGTGCAACGCCTCGGGCTCCTCCCATTGGTGGCTGATGTCGTACGCGGCGGCCATTTTAGGCTTGGGCTTGGTCTGCATGCTCTGCTCCGCATGCGGAGCACTTAGTATAAGGCTTGGACGTACAGCGGCCTTACTGTAGATTCTCGGCTACTGACGCTTCCCTGCTCTTCTACGTCTAATTTGAATCTGGCGCAGCTTGCAAGGACGCCCAGCTTCAGGCCCTTGCGCTCAGGATCCCGCGAACCTGATCGGCTTGCTCGGGGGTGTCGACGGCCAGCTCCGTGCCCGCGCCAGGCGCCATGTAGATGCGCACGCCGTTCTCCATGAACCGGAGCTGCTCCAAACTCTCCGCCCTCTCGAGAGAAGACATGGGCCATCCGGCGAAACCCATTAGCGCCTCCCGCCGATACGCATACAGTCCTATGTGCTTCTTCACCGGCGCCACCCGCTCGTTGCGAGCAAACGGGATCGGGTAGCGGCTGAAATAAAGCGCGTAGCCCGCGCCATCGGTCCCGACTTTCACAGTAGCCGAGTTGTCGTACTCGTCAGGCGGGCACTCGCAATAAACGCTGCCCATCTGGATCGTGCTGTCATTGAGCAGTGGCTCCGCGCACGCCCGAATGCTTTCGGCTCGGATAAGCGGTTCGTCGCCTTGGACGTTGATGTAGACCTCGGCGGGCAACTTCTCTGCGACCTCGGCGATTCGGTCTGTGCCCGTCTCGTGATCCATGCGCGTGAGGACTGCCTCGCCGTCAAACGCTCGACAGGCTTCGACGATCTCGGCGTCTGGAGTCGCCACAACCACTTTCTCGCCTACACCAGAAGCCACTGCCGCTTCATAAACCCACTGGACCATGGGCTTGCCGAGAAGGTCGCAAAGAGGCTTCCCCGGAAACCGGGTGCTGCCCATACGGGCCGGAATCACGATGATAGAGCGCATGTCCGGAAAGTATGAGCACTCAGCGCGCCAAGGCTCACAAGCTGTTGCCCGATACACCATGCCCAGACGGCAAAACGGCCCGAGACTAGCTCGAGCCGTTCTGTTTTATTCTTCCCAGGGAAGTAGGGTTCATGACGAACCCGCTAACTTAGTCTGCGGGTTCGCTAAAACCCACGACCTCCCTGGTGCTTAGGTTCTGAAATCATCATTGCTTGCACACCACCTCCTCGTTAGTAGAGTAACTGATTATACGTCTGCCACCCGGCGATTGGTTCAACCGGGATTGACGACTTCTCGAGACAAGCGGTCCTGGGTTGCGCCTTCCGCCGCCTTCTCCGGACTCATTTTAAGGTGGTTCATCACCCGCGAATCCCCGTATGCGGTTGTGAGGTTTGTCGCGTTCTGACCGTTCTGCAAGGCGCAGATCATGATCCGACCGGGAGGCGCTTCCCAGAACCAATACCGGGCCTCGCCGGCTTGGACCGTTCGCGGTGTCCCGAACGCCTTCTGGTAGCGGGCAACCTCGTCTTCCACGTCTTTTGGCTGAACGTTGTCGAGTTGGCGCATGACAAGAGCAACGCGGTTGTCGGCTAGCAGAGCGCCTACGCCACGGCGCACGTCGCCATATTGCCAGCCCCATACGCTGTACTTGCCGGTGGCGGTCGGCAGGCCGCCCGGGACGTCGCTGGGGTCCATCGACCGCACTTTGTTGGCCTCCCGCGGAAACGCTGTACGGAAGCGATCGATGTCCTCCCCGATCTTTACGGGCTCTCCCCCATCGAGGAGGAAGCCCAGCATTCCCGGTGGGCTGTTGAAATCAGGCCAGACCTTGACTTCGGGCTCCGCTGCAGCCGTTGCTTCCGGCTGGGGACCGCTGCCCTTTCCGCATCCGCTGAGGGCAATTAGAACCAGGCCAAACAGCATGGCGCGGGCCGCCCGATTCATTGCAATTCCAGGACCTTGTACTCCTGGATACCGCCAGGAGCCTCGACCGTCAATTCGTCGCCCGCTGTGCGCCCGATAAGCGCGCCGCCAAGGGGTGAAGTGATCGAGATCAAGTCAAGGGCGGGATCAGCCTCGTAGGACCCCACGATGGTCACCACGATCTCGTCGCCGAACTCTTTGTCCAGGAGCTTGACTTTGGAGCCGATATGAGCGCCGCTGGAGCCCGCCGGCCTCTCCACGATCTTCGCGGACTGCAAAACCTTCTCGAGGTCTGCCACGCGGCTGTCCAGGCGCGTCTGATTGAGCTTCGCCTCGTGATACGCGGCGTTCTCCTTGAGGTCGCCGTGCGACTTCGCTTCCCGGATCGCCTCGGCCACGCGCATTCGCGTGGGGCCTTTCAGCTCCTCCAACTCCTTTTTCAGCTTCTCGTAACCTTCTCGCGTGAGCAGGACTTCCTGGGCCATGGAGCGAATATTGTAGCATCGAACCTGAGATGGCTTCATCCCGAGTGAGCGTTGTTGTCGTTAGCTACAACACGCGTGAGAAGCTCCGACGGTGCCTGCTGGCAATTGAACCGGAGCACGAGGTCATCGTTATCGACAACGCCTCTAGCGATGGCTCGGCCGATATGGTCGCCTCCGACTTCCCGCATGTGAAGCTCATTCGAAACCGGGTGAACCGGGGGTTCGGCGGCGCCAACAACCAGGGCATCGATGCCTCTTCCCGTGAGCTTGTGCTCTTTCTCAATAGCGACGCCTATGCGTTCCGCGGAGCCATCGATCGCCTCGCGCAGGAATTTGTAAGCCGTGACATCGTGGGCGCCGGAGGGCAGTTGCTGAACCCCGACGGCTCACGCCAGCTCTCAAGCGCAAACAAGCTCACCCTTTGGGCCCTTTTCTGCGAGCAAACCTTGCTGGAAAAGCTGGACCCGCACTCGCGATTCTTCAGCCCCTATTGGAACAGCGATAAGGTGGGGGATACGACCACACCCGTGGACCAGGTGATGGGCGCGTGCCTCATGATTCGTCCGCGCGAACGGTTTGACGAACGCTTTTTTCTGTACGTGGAGGACACCGAGCTCTGCTATCGCCTTCGCCGGCATGGAAAGATCCTGTACGTTCCCGCGGCAAAATTCACGCACGAGCTGGGCTCCAGCAGCGCCGACTCCCGTTGGGTTGCGGTGGCCCGTTACAACCGAGGCAAGGAGCTGTTCTTCCGGCTTCACTCAGGTCCGTTCACGATGGCGACGGCGTGGTTGATGAACAGGATGGGCGCGCTCCTCCGGCTCCTGATCTGGACTGGCGCGACCTTTGGCACAATGGGCAAAAGGGCCGAGTTCAAGCAGAAAGCGGTGACGTTTTGGAGAGTCCTGACGGCACCTTTTTCTGGTCCACGACGGCCCGCCTAATGGATCGCTTCGGCCGGCTCGCGTCTATCGATTTCCAAACCCACTGGGTTGTGGCAGTAGTAGCCCCGGTCCCCCTCTTGCGTCCTGGGAGGGTCTACGTCCCGGCACAACGTGAGCGCGTTGGGGCAGCGCGTTACGTACCGGCAGCCCACAAATTTCGTGCGCGGATCAGGGATCTCGCCGACCGGCGGCTCGGGCAGGTGGAGCAGCCTCTCCAGCGTTGGCGCGGAGTCCAACAAAGCTTTCGTATAGGGATGGCGCGGGGATGTGAAGACAGCCTCGGTCGGACCCTCCTCGACGATCCGTCCCAAGTACATCACCGCTATACGATCCGCCAAGAACCGCACCGTCATCAAATCGTGCGAGATGTAAAGAAACGAGCATCCAAGATCGCGCTGGATGTCTTTCAAGAGATTGAGGATCTGCGCGCGAATGCTGAGGTCCAGAGCAGCAGTCGGCTCGTCGCAAATCACTAGTGGAGGACGCGTTGCCAGTGCGCGCCCAATCGCCACCCTCTGCCGCTGCCCTCCGCTGAGCTGGTGCGGATATCTCGTCGCCAGCTTTGGATCGAGGCCTACAGAATCAAAGACTTCGGTCGGATCGCCGCGCTTGCCAAGCACCCGCAACGGTTCGACCACGGACTTAGCGACCCGCCAGCGCGGATCGAGGCTCGCGTACGGGTCCTGCCAGACAATCCCGACCTCTTGCGCTTGATTGCGGGAAACGCCGTGCACCTCGTGGCCCATCAAATTTATCCTTCCGGACTTGAGCGGCTGAAGTCCCAAGACGGCCCTCGCCAGAGTGGTCTTGCCGCAACCCGACTCTCCAACTACCGCCAAGATCTCGCCCCGCGAAACCTCGACCGACACACCGTCCAAAGCACGGACCACGCCTCCAGGAGTTGAAAACTCGACGTGCGCATCCTCCACGCGAAGAAGCGGCTCGTTCACTCCTGATCCTCGATGATGCGGTGGCTCCATAAGAGCCTCTCGCTCAGCTTGACGAGAAAGTCGTCGTTGCCCAAGGAGACGAGTTTGGTCACACGTGGCGATCGGCTCACCCGCACGACGTCGCCCGATAGGAGATGCAGCCGCACATAGCCGTCGGTAGAGAGCACGGCATCGCCTACGGTCCGTACACTGAACTCCACAACCGATTCTCCCCTAAGGACTAACGGCCTGGCGCTCAATGTGTGAGGAGAAATCGCAGTAAGAATCAGGGCCTGCACGCCGGGGTGCAAGATCGGCCCGCCCGAAGAAAGGTTGTAACCGGTGGATCCCGTGGCTGTCGCCACAAGCACGCCGTCAGCCGGATAGCGCGTTAGGGGCTTCCCGTCCACCTTCACTTCGAAGATCATCATCCGGCTGGTCACTTCGCGCTGGAGGACGGTCTCGTTCAGGCAATGCAGGGTGCTGATCGGCTTGCCATTCCGCAGCAGATCGGTCTTGAGCATCATTCGCTCGTCGATGTACGCGGTCTTATCGAAGACGGCGTCGAGGCACAACTTGAGATCGGGACTTTGGCACTGGGTCACGAAGCCGAAGCGGCCGTAATAGACCCCGAGGATAGGAGTGCCCTTTTCCGAGCAAAGGTTTGCCGCGCGGATCAAGGTGCCGTCGCCGCCAAAGGTGATCACCAGGTCGGCATCGGCAAATGCCAAATCGGGTGCGGGAGGAAGATTGAGGCGGCGGGCCGTTTCCACGTCCGCCGCCACTTCTGCGCCGCGTTTCTTCAGCTCGTCTGTGGCCTCCGCCGCCGCACGCAACGCGTCGGGGCGGTGGTAGTTCACGAGCAGATGGACGCGCAAATGTGTTTCCTAGCCGGTCCTGCGCATCCTCTTGAGATTCGCATTCACGTCCGAGTTATTCGGATCGATCTTTTGTGCGCGCACGAGAAGAGCAATGGCATCTTTGCGCCGGTTGCGCCGCTCGAGCGTGATCGCCAGATTGTTATACGCAGCCACGAGCCTGGGGTTCGTCTGGATCGCGCCGCGAAAAGCATTTTCCGCTTCTTTCAGGCGATTCTCGCGAAGATAGATGAGGCCCATGCCGTTCAGAGCCTCCGCGTTGCCGCGATCGGTCGACAAAACCTGCATGTAATGGCTGCGAGAGCCTTCGTAGTCCTTGGTCGCCCAGAGCGCGTTGGCGAGCTGCAGCCGAATGTCCTTCCGGCTCGGGTCTGTACGAAGGGTCGTCTTCCAAACTTCGATGGCCCCGGGATAGTTGCCCATCTTGGCGTCCGCCGCAGCCATGTTCAGGCGGGCGTTGGCGCTGTTCGGGTTCAGGCCGGAAAGACGATCGAAGATCGTGCGAGACTCAGAATAGTTGCCGAGCTTGAACTCGATAATGCCCAGATTGTTGAGCGTGTCGAGGTCGTTGGGATTGATCTCCAGCGCCTTCCGGTAGGCGTCCCGGGCCCCTTTCAGATCGCCGCTTTGCGAGCGCACCACGCCAGTGTTGAACCAGAACGCGGCGTTGTCGTTGAGCGTCGATTCCAGGTTGCCGTAAAGCTTGCGAGCGTCGTCCTTGCGGTTGAGGCGCGTGTAGGCCTCGGCTAGCGCGATCGAAGTGTTCTGATCGTTGCCGTCGACCGTATGCGCGCGCTCCAGGTAGGGCAGGGCCTCCTGAGGCTTGCGCAGGCGAAGATAAGCGAAGCCTGCATTCTTGGCGAATGCAGCGTTGTCGGTCTTCATGTCCGAAGCCTTTCCGTAAGCGAGAGCTGCGCGGTCCTGCTTCTTGTCGCCTTCGTAGGCAACGCCCAGGTTGTTCATGACATAGGGATCGTCCGGCTTCATCTGCGCGGCTTTGATGAGGATCGGGACCGCGCTCGCGTAGTCCTTCTGCTGCACGTAGATGGTGCCGATGTTGTACACGGGCTCGAACATGGACTGGTTCATGTCCGACACTTTCTTAAATTGGGTCAGCGCCTTGTCGAGCTGATTGGTCGACATGTACGCGTTGCCAAGGTTGTTGGCGATCTCGACGTCGTTCGGACGGGCGGCGGCAGCCTTCTCGAGCAGCGGAGCGGCCTTGTCCGCCTGGTTGGTCCGCAAATAGAGGAAGCCGAGCCAGGATTGGGCATCGACGTTGTCCGGCTTCTCGGCGATGATCGCCTCGAACGCGCGAACGGCTTGGTCGGTCTGGTTCTGCTTGTACAGATCGACTGCGGCGGCAACCTTGACCTGCGTATCCCGGTCTTGGGCCTGGGAAGCTGCTGGCGGCGCGGCCGTGGTCGTGTCTTGGGCCAGGGCAGGGCCTGCGATCGTCAGGCCCAGTATCGTGGCCGCGAGCGCAAGACCTCGGATGGTGCGGGAGCCGTAGAAATCGCTTGTCTTCATATGTTGTTTTCCGAACCCAACGGACTGGTCACCGCGTGATGGTTCGCTCTCCTCAATGCAATGTTCGAGCCTAATGCACCATCAGCGAAGGAATGCTCCGCTCGTATGCAGATTGTAACTCGGACAGGGCCCACTCATGTGCACTGCCGTTTGTATCGACCACGCGCAGGCTGTCGGGTTCCCGAGTACGGCCAATAACTGGTATGAACCCAATGCCTCGCTCTTTGGCGAGGTTCTGGATTTTTTGAGAATCCGGCTCATTTGCGAGCAGGACGAGAACCCGCCCCGGGAGCTCCCCGAAGAGCCGCGCGTCGGCTCTTTCCGTGTAGTCGAAGGCCTCTTGAGCGTTCGAGAGATCGAGCTCTAAGCCAAGGTCGATGGCCATTGCCACTTCCGCCGCCGCTACCAAAAGGCCCCCGTCGCTCAGGTCGTGGGCGCCCTTGATCCAGCCCTGCTCGGCCCCTCGGGCGAGGATCTCGCAGAGCGCCCGTTCCTTCTCCAGGATGGGTGCGACAGGTAAGCCCGTTTCCCTTCCATGCACGTAGTCCAAATAGGCCGAAGCGCCGAGTCCATCGTGCGGCACGCTCCTCAATGGGATCCACAGCAAGCCAAGGGTGGCGTGCTCGCCCACAGGTCCGATCCCGATCGCGTCTTCCGCGTGCTCGTGCACCCCGAGCATTCCTATGAGAGGAGTGGGCGGGACCTCGCCAAGCTCGCTCTCGTTGTAAAAGCTGACGTTTCCGCTGATGACCGGCGTGTGCATGGCCTCCGCCGCGTCGGCGATCCCCTGCACTGCTTCCTTGAACTGCCAATAGACGTGCGGGTCCTGAGGGTTGCCGAAGTTGAGGCCGTCCGTCACCGCCCTGGGTACCGCGCCGGTGCACGCCACATTGCGCGCGGCCTCGACCACTGCGAGCTGTCCGCCCGTGTAAGGATCCAGGTAGGTCCAGCGCGAATTGCCGTCGATCTTGAGCGCCAGTCCCTTTTGGCTACCTCGGGGCGCCATTACGGCCGCGTCACCTTCCGCGGGGCGCACCATGGTCTGGGTCTGCACCTCTTGGTCGTACTGCTGGAAAACCCATCGCTTGCTCGAGATCTCCGGCTCTGAAAGGAGAGTAGTCAGGGCCTGGTGGATGTCTGTCTCCGGCACGCTCTTTACATCGAACGCCGCCGCTTCGTTGTGATAGGCGGGGACTTCCGCGGGCATGGAGTACGTCGGGCACTGGTCGGTAAGCAACGTGGGATCGAGCTGCGCCTCGATCTTGTCGTGGCGTCTTACTGTGACGATGCCGTCTGCCGTCACTTCGCCGATCACAACCGCCTGCAGTCCCCACTTGTGGAACACATCGAGGACTTCTTGTTCTCGCCCCTTGTGAGCCACCGCAAGCATGCGCTCCTGGCTTTCACTGAGCATGAGCTCGTAGCCGGTCATGTCCGACTCGCGCATCGGCACCTTGTCCAGGTCGACCCGCATGCCGACCTTGCCCTTGCTCGCCATTTCGACGGTGCTGCAGGTCAGACCGGCCGCGCCCATGTCTTGTATGGCGACGACCGCACCCGTCCTTAGCGCCTCCAACGTGGCTTCGATTAAGAGCTTCTCCGCGAACGGGTCGCCGATCTGCACATTGGGGCGCTTGGACTCGCTTTCCTCGTCCAGCTCCGCGCTGGCAAACGTTGCGCCGTGGATGCCGTCCCGACCCGTTGCTGAGCCTAAGTAAATAACCGGATTGCCGACGCCGGACGCTGCCGCAGTCGTGATCTCGTCCAGCTTCAACATCCCGACGCACATCGCGTTGACGAGCGGGTTGCCGCTGTATCGTTGGTGAAATCCCACTTCCCCACCCACGGTCGGAACGCCCACGCAGTTGCCATATCCCGCGATGCCCGCCACCACGTGCTCGAACAGGTAGCGGTTTCTGTCCACCACTTCGGGCGGCGCCTCGCCTTCTTTGATCGGACCAAATCTCAACGAGTTGAGAAGGGCGATCGGTCGCGCGCCCATGGTCAAGATGTCGCGGATGATTCCGCCCACTCCCGTCGCCGCGCCTTGATAGGGCTCCACCGCGGAAGGATGGTTGTGCGACTCGACCTTCATCGTCACGCCGAGCCCATCGCCGATCTCGACAATGCCCGCGTTCTCCAGGCCGCTGCCCTCCATCGCTTCCTTGTATTTTTTGAAGGCTGCGAGAATAGGGCGCGAGAACTTGTAGCCGCAATGCTCGCTCCACATTACGGCGAACATTCCAAGCTCGGTGTAGGTCGGTTCTCGGCCGTGAAGCTTGAGGA
>JAXDKF010000279.1:0-14433 GCA_034667265.1 Fimbriimonadaceae bacterium | reverse complement strand
TCGGCGGCATGGAGCCGGAGAACACTCGTTCCACGACGTCGTTCGTCCAGAACGGGCGCTCGCCATCGTTCAGCACTTCCCACACGGGCTTTTGCAAAGCTTCTTGGGGTTGGATTGAAAACTTTGCCTGAGCTGCCCGATTCCATTCGTGGATCAGCCCTTGACGGTCGAACGTAAAGCACGGAACGGGAAGACCGTTGAACAGCTCTTCAAAACGCTTGGAGGCGAGCAGGAGGCTCGCGTTCATCGCCTTGACCTTCTCGTTGGCGCGTTCGAGCTCCCCGAACTGCCTTTGGAGGTTGTCCTCCATCGCAAGGATGCGACGGGCGACGATGAGCCTGGAGTGCAGCTCGTCGCGGTCTACGGGCTTAAGCAGGAAGTCGTCCACGCCCGCGTCGAAGGCTTCGACGCGATCTGCGCGCTCACCGCGGCTGGAGCAGAGAACGAAATACGTGTAAGGTCCGCCGAGGTGTCTGAGCTCGCGGCAAAGGTCGACGCCGGTCATTTCCGGCATCATCCAGTCAGAGAGCACCAGCCGATACGAACGCTCTCGATGCTTCTTCAGAGCTTCCACGCCTGTCTTCGCGTGATCCGCCTTGAGACCCTGATTCTCCAGGATCTTACGCATCAAAGCCGCGGCAACAGGGTCGTCCTCGACGACCAAAATTCTTGCCGCTCTCGTACCGGTCAGGATGTCGTGTGCCGCTTTCAAACCCTCAACCAACCCTATCCATGCAATTCGCTACCCCATGTCGCACGCAATATTAAGGTCGGGGCGAACTTCCAGGTTCCTCCCCGTATAGATGCGTGCCCGACAGGCAAATTCAACTTCTATACACTCGGCTCATTCAGCTTGCTTATTTAGGCTGCAAGTACACGATTTGGCAGAAGCAGCGGGAACGGCCGGTAGGGACACGGGTGGGGACGGCAATCTTGCGGTTGCGGGCTCAAATGCAGAACTACGCCCGAGCCTGGTGCGTAGGAGCGATAAGCAGACGGCTGCTGGAACCTGAGAATGGGCGATGAGGGACTCGAACCCCCGACATCCTCGGTGTAAACGAGGCGCTCTACCAACTGAGCTAATCGCCCGCTCTATGCGGTGTTGGACGCACTATCCGGCTGGATTCTGCGTATTTCTAAAGCCGCAGTAAGGAACTGAGTGTACAATGACCGCACATTTCGGGATGAAGCGACTTCTGTTCGCAATACTGCCATGGATGGTGGTAACGGCGGCGTACGGTCAGAACCGAACGGCGCAGGTTATTTATACCTACCACGAGCCCCTCAAAGAGGCCGTGTATCGGGTGGCTGACGAGTGTTACGCCCCCGTGTTCTCCGTCGAGCAATGGGGCTGGAAGGTCCAGCTCAACCGCGACGACGCAGACATATCCGCGGAAGGCAAGAAGGTTAGCGTCCCCATCCGCACAGTCGGAGGACGGCAAGCGATCCCTTTGAGGTTGGCGTTGCAGAAGCTCGGCGCGGACTTGCAATGGGACGACACGACCGACACCCTCGCGGCCAACGGTCTTGTCAACGCAATCAAGATCTCGGACGCCAAAATCGAGATCACCACTTCTCTGCCTGTCAAGGCAAACATCTTCACGATGATCGATCCGCCTCGGGTCGTCGTCGATATCCAAGGCGCCAAGCTTTTGGAGGACGCGATCCTGGAGATCCCCAAGAACGCCCGGATGAAGCAGTTCAAGCCGGACGTCGTGAGGATCGTTCTAGAAACGCCCAACGCGCAAAAGATCACGGCCGCTACAACCGATCCATCGGCATCTCTAACCTTGACCCTGGATGGTAGCGCGCCCACCGTGGACGCAAAACCGGTGGAGCCACCCGCCGGAGAGGATCCCGACCACACCAATCCTGACGAGCAAGCGGCGAGCCCTACTCAAGAGCCACCTCCCGTTCCCGCGTTGCCGGTCGAGGTGCTTGTCAATCTCGAGAGCTCGAGATCTTTGCTCGTCCTGGCGCGAAACCTTGGCGAACTCACGGGGCCGGTGCAGTTCCGCAAGCCGGATCCGAAGACTCTCGACGTCATCCTTCCCGGCGCACACGTGAAGCTGCCGGACGATTTCAAGCTGAAGAGCGCGAGCATCGTCAACACGTTAGTGGTGGAGGGCGAAGGAATGACGACGATTCGCTTTACGCTCGCCCGAGCGATGGGCGCCCAAGTCACGAGCGAGAACGGCGAGGTGGTTATCCAGCTCTCCAAACCCAACGTGGGCAATGGGAAGCTAGCCGGCAAGGTAATCGTCGTCGACCCGGGCCACGGCGGACACGACACGGGCGCGCACTCAGGCAAGCTTTACGAGAAGAACCTAACGCTCGCGATAGCCACCAAGGTTGCCGGCGAGCTGGCCGATGCGGGCGCCACAGTCATCATGACGAGAAAGACGGATGTCTTCATTCCTCTGCTGGAGCGTGCGGATATCGCGAACCGCAACGAAGCAGACTTCTTCATTTCCGTGCACATCAACTCCAACACTCTCGCCAACAGCATGTCGGGCAGCATCACGTTCCATCACAAAGGAAGCGAGGACGGAAAGCTGCTGGCGGAATGCATCCAAGACGAGCTAGCCAAAGTAAACAAGCTGCCCAACCTCGGTGCTTGGAGCGACGGCAAGATCTACCAGAACGGCTTTTCGGTGCTTAGAAACACTCAGATGCCCGGGGTGCTTTTGGAGCTAGGATTCATCAACCACTCGCGCGACCGCGCCCGTGTGCAGACCAAGGAGTTCAGAGACGCTTTGGCCACCGCGGTTGTCAAAGGATTACAGGACTATTTAGGCGATGGCAAGTAAGTCTCCCAATACCGCTCTTGTAGGGGCAGCGCTCCTGGTCAGCCTCGTGGGCGGCACTCTGCTTGGGGCGTACGTGATGACCACGCCCGACGCGCGCAAGGTGCCCACCGCGTTGCGCAAGCCGGGGAAAGAGGTTGTTCAGAGCGCCCCACGCAGGATTGTTCCGGTGGTCAGCGGCACTGAGGTCACCTACCGGGAAGAGGACGTGAAAGTACCAGACGGCGTTGACAAGCGGGTGTTCCTGGTCAATGAGTATCTCAACCAGCTTCATGCACGCGGTCTAGGCGATAAATCGGCGAGGGTCATTGGCATCGACGTCCGGAACGGGACTGCCTTTCTCGCCTTCAATCCCGCGTTCGAGCAGACTTATGGCACGTCCGATGAGGGCATTGTGCTTAACGGGATATTGAGGACGCTGAGCCAGTTCCCCGAGATCGAGAAGGTCCAGTTTGAGATCGATGGGAAGCCGATGGACACGCTCGGCAACATCGACTTGAGTCAACCACAAATTGTTACGGGGCCAGGCGTAGCGCCGGTTAGTACAAGTCCGGCGTTGCCGTAGCCTCGGCAGACGCATTCCTTCGAAGAACTCCCTTGAGAGTAATTCCCATGAGGAGCAGGCTGAATGCGCTCCACCCGATAGCCCACACCACCGCAGGAATGTGAGTCGCAAGCTCCAGGTTGGACGCGTCGCTCATCGTGCCTTCCCTAAACATCGACATTCCGAGCACGGTCAGGAGAGACATGATCGAGTGAAGGCACTGCTGAACCCCAACGAAGGCGGCGGCAAAAAGCACGTAGCGGTCTGGTAGCCGCGCTGCCATCCCGAAGAGCAATAGGATCCAAACCAGTCCAGACACGATGCCCGCCCAGTCGCTTGGCCGATCCGCCCGAACCCAGAGGAGCATCGAGGCGGCCAACGCGGTGCCGAGCGCATAAAGCGATACCCGAGCGCCTTGCGGGCTCCTGCTGAAGAGAATGATGAGGACGCCTACGATCGACGCGCCAACGTAGCCGGCGGAGCTGACGATCAGGTCCATGCCGCCCAATGTGTAGGTTAGTCCGCTGGCATCGGCCGACACGGTGATGTGGCTGACGCTTCCTCCCGTGAGGAGCGCAGCAAACGCGTGTCCCATCTCATGGATGTGCGTATTGAGATACTCGAGAGGCAACGCGATGAGCTGGATGATCGGGATCAGCCACACCGCAATGGTGGCAAAGGCGGCCCATAGGAGGGCTCTCTGTTCTTCCCTAAGTGTCGGTCGCTGCATTCGCAGTCTCATTGTAGGGCCCTTTCCTCGTTTTCACGTAGGCCTCCCATGTCTTAACGACGAGGAGAGCGCAGAAAGCTCCGCAAAGCCATCCCAGTAGGACTTGTGACGGATAATGCACGCCCACGTATATTCGGGAAAGGCCCGTCAGCAAAGCAATCAGGATCCAAGGCACTCCCCACCAACCCAGGTAATAAGTGAACACAAACGCGACCGCCGCCATGTTCGCCGAGTGGGCAGACGCGGTCCCAAAACTCGTCAGGTGACCCGTGCGTTCGATAACACCCGGGAAATCGACGCTTGGCCTGATCACCTGGAAGGTGGCCTTCAAGACGTCGGTGAGCCCATTGGCGAGTGGCCATGCGACTAGGGCAAGAATGGCGGCTTTGCGGCTCTTGGGACCTAGCGCGATCATGGCGATGATCAGGAGGACCAGGAGGGCACGAACGACGTTGCTCTTGGTCGCTTCGCTGAAGAATATGAAGACTGGGGCGAAGCTCTCCGGCCAGCGATTGATCCACCCGAATATCGTCTGGTCCAAGGCTCGCACGCCCTGAGTTTACGCGCTGGGAACCTTCGGGTCGAATCACGGCTTACGGAGAGCGGCGTAGAATCCTAGCAAGCTCCTATGAGCGCAATCGCAAGCTTTTTGGCCCGCCATTGCTGGTGGTGGATGCTCTATCTGATGCGCAGGCCGTGGATCAAACGGCTTCAACATCGGTGGCTTGAGGCTGTGCCAGGCGAACGCTATCTCAGATTTCCCGACTCATTCATGCGGCAGAACCGGTTCGCGCGGCGCTACGGCCTGCCGCTCTTGACGCTCTCCATAAACCTGTTCTTGGCGAGTGTGTTTATAACTTTCGCCTACTACACCATCACATATCTGTATGAGGGCGGTTACCTGAACCCACCGGATCGAATGATGGCGGCGCGGGCTGTGCAGCGTTGACCAGAAGCGCTGAGCATTGAGCTCTGAGCGTTAAGGCAGGCGCCCGTTTCACTGCGATTCCCGCTCAACGTTCAACGCCTTCCCTCTCCCAGCCGCTCCAATCCCCGAGGAACAGCACTTCTTCCTCGAGCATGACGCCGAACCGATCGAACACCTTAGATTTCGCGTGCTCGGAGAGTCTTCGGATATCTGTCGCGGACGCATTGCCCACGTTCAGGATGAAGTTCGCATGCCGCTGCCCGAGCATCGCACCACCCAACCGGAAGCCCTTTAAGCCGACCGCCTCGATCAAGTAGCCCGCCGGCACCACTCCAGCAGCCTTGGGGCCCGAAGGCAATGTCTCCAGCGTCGCCGCGAGTGCATGGTCGTTCACATTTTTGAAGAAGCTGCCGGCGCTCGCAGGGGGTGGCTGCTTGGAGATCCTTTGGCGCTGGTACTCGCGCGCCTCGTCGTAGATGGCCTTCGGATCTCCCTGTGGAAGCTGCATGCGCACACGGATCACCACGCATTGCGGCGGATTGGCTCTGCGGAGCACCGAGTCTCGATAGGAAAAGTGCATCCACTCCGGATCGACCCACTGACGCTCTCCGCCAACGACGATCTCTAGACCTGTCAGGAACTCGGACACGCAGCTCCGGTACGCGCCTGCATTGCTCACCAGAGCGCCTCCCAAAGTCCCTGGAATGCCAACGGCAAACTCCAGGCCCCTCAACCCCGCCTGTGCAGTTTTCGAGAACAGCTCCTGGAAACCGCAGCCGGTATCGGCCAAGACTTCTCCGGTTCGGGCGACACTGATCCTTCGCGCTCCGTTCAGGATCACTAGGCCTGGCACGCCTTTGTCGGACGGAAGAACGTTGCTTCCCCAACCCAACAGGGTCGACTTCAGGTCCTGCCGCTGCGATTCGACTGCCACGGCCCCGAGCTCATCGGCAGAGCCGGGTGCCACGAAGAGGTCGGCCGCTCCGCCTGCACGCAAGGTCGTATAGAGCCTCAGCGGCACCTTGCGTTGAACCTGTAGGCCGGCTAGAGAAGAAATGGTCACCCGCGCGCTTCCATGCGAATAGGATTGAACCTCAGACGAGCCGTTAGCTCACGATGGATTCAATTACAGCTTGAGTATTATGCTTGCGTGACGAAGGAGCTGCTCGCCGCCGGCATTATCCGTGATGTTCCGGACTTTCCCAAGCCCGGCATCATCTTCAAGGACATCACGCCGGTTTTGGAGCACCCAAAGGCATTCAAAGAGGTCATCGACCTGCTCACGGAAGACGCCAAGGCACGGCAAGCGGAAGCGATCGTCGGCATCGAGAGCCGCGGCTTCATTTTCGGCGTGCCCATAGCGATGAATTTGGGCGTGCCCTTCGTCATGGCCCGCAAGCTCGGCAAGCTTCCCTACGACCGCATCTCAGAGGAATATGCCTTGGAGTACGGCACGAACACGGTCGAGATGCACGTGGACTCGATCCACGCCGGGCAGAAGGCGTATATCGTGGACGATCTCCTTGCCACCGGCGGGACCGCGGCGGCTGCGGCGCGGCTAGTCGAGCGGCTGAAGGGCGAAGTCTGCGGATTTGGCTGCTTGATCGAGCTCACGTTTTTAAACGGCCGAGAGAACCTGCTGAGCTACAACATTCGGTCGCTCATCGAGTATTGAGTGCGACCAGAACCACTGGACAAACCACTGGAATAGGCGGGCCATCGTCCCGTAGTCTGCGTCGGGTTGAATGTCGTGTATGGCCGCCGCCCACCCTCTTCTCATCGCGGTCATGGGCGAGACCGCATCGGGCAAGACCGATCTCGCTGAAGGTCTCGCGGCAGAACTGGATGCGCAGCTCGTCAACGCCGATTCCTTCCAAACCTATCGCGGGATGGACATCGGGACCGCGAAGTCTGAACAGAAAGCGTTGTACAAACTCTTGGACATCAAAGACCCGGACGAGCCGTTCGGCGTGGGCGAGTGGGTCCAACGTGCCTCCGCTGTTCTGACGGACGTCTATGAGCAGCAAAGGTCGGCGGTGGTGGTCGGCGGAAGCGGTCTCAACATTCGCGCGCTCTTTGAGCAATACGCGGACATGGCATCCGCGCCGGATCCGGAGTTGAGAGAAGCCCTCAACCAAACATTGGCGGAAGAAGGTCTCGCCCATCTCGTCAAAAAGCTTCAGGCAATTGCGCCGCAGGTCGCGGCGAGAACCGATCTCATGAACCCCGTCCGCGTGATCCGCGCCTTAGAAAGAGTTAAGACCGCGACAGAAGTGATCCGCGTGCAACTTCCTCCTTTTACTCAGGTGAAGTTTGCTATCCGAACACCCGTAGAACAAATTAATGGGCGCATTTTGATCCGCGTCAGACAAATGCTTGCAAGCGGATGGCTCGAAGAAGTCGATGCTTTAAGGCAAGCGGGGTATGGTCCCAATGCACCAGGCTTTCGCGCCCACGGGTATCGAGAGCTCTGGCGCGTATTGCAAGGCGAGCTAGGGCTAGATGAGGCCGTCGACTCGATCGTGGCGCAAGTACGTCGCTACGCGAAGCGTCAACGGACCTGGTCAAGAACCGAACCGAACCTTACAGTGCTGGACTCAGAGGGGGAAGCCAAGCCTGTTACGCAGGCCTTGGCTCATTTGTTTGCCTTGGGAGAAGGTGGAACATAAGATGGCTAAGACCATTAATTTGCAGGATATGTTTTTGAACCAGGTTAGGAAGGAAGGGATCGGCGTCACGATCTATCTGACTAACAGTGTTCAACTTAGAGGACAGGTGCGGGGGTTCGATGCGTTCACGGTTCTTCTCGATCAACCTGGAAAACCTACGCAGCTCGTTTACAAGCACGCGGTGGCCAGCATCGTTCCGTCCAGGCCGATCGGTACTTACCGACAGCAGGGCGAATTTGAGGGAGCCGAAGAAAGGGGGCCAAGACCGACCTCTGCATGATTGCCTTCGTTAAGATGCACGGCAACGGCAACGACTTCATCCTCCTGGATGGAATCGGCGGCAAGTTGCCTGAAGCCGACTATCAAGAGCTCTCGCGGTCTGTCAACGATCGGCGCTTCGGCGTGGGCGGCGATGGTCTCATCCTCGTCGAGAAAGGCGTCGACGCGCCGTATCGCATGCGCATGTTCAATCCCGATGGATCGGAGAGCGAGATGTGCGGCAACGGCATCCGTTGCTTTGCCCGTCTCCTCAAAGATCGCGGCTATCACAAGACCGGGAGCGTGGGCGTGGAGACGGGGGCCGGATTGCTGACCGTGCAAGTCGAGCCCAATAGCTGGGTGAAGGTGGACATGGGTCCTGCGAGGCTTCGCCGCGACGAGATCCCGGTGGCCGGCGACGGCACGTTCGTGGATCAGGAGATCGAAGGCTATCGCGGCACTGCCGTGTCGATGGGCAATCCACACCTCGTGATATTTGTGGACGACGTTTCCTTGGTCGACCTAGAGAGCGTGGGTCCACGACTAGAGCATCACGAGCTCTTTCCCAACCGTATCAACGTGCATTTTGCGCAGATGGTCGACCGCGCGCACCTGACCCAAAGAACCTGGGAGCGCGGAGCGGGCATCACGTTGGCCTGCGGCACCGGCGCATGTGCGGTGGCTGTAGCTGGTTACCTGACCAACCGGTCGGAGAGGAAGGTGAGTGTGAAGCTCCTCGGCGGCACTCTAGACATCGAGTACCTGGAGAATGGACGCGTGCTCATGACCGGCCCAGCGGAAACTGTGTTTGAAGGTGAGTGGCCAAGCGGCTAGATCACAGGCAGCAGGCGACTGGCGACCGGCGAGCGGGATGGCCCAGTAGTCATTGCGCGAGGCTATAGCAAGATCCGGCAACCGGCAATCGGCAATTCTTTAAGCCGCGCGGCTAAGGAAGTTGCGCAGGTTTTTACGAGCGCCGCCCACGTAATGCACGAACTCGAGGCCCATGCCGCCGCGGACCGGATTCGAATGAGCAACCACGGCCAGCGTGCGAACACTCTCGGTCTCCGAGAGGATCGCCCGGAATTCCACCAGGGTGCCTCGCTCGAGGAGCTCGCGGCTCTTTATCCACACGCCACCGAGGCTGATGTCCTCGGTCTCGCCGCGGACCTCGATGAACCGGGCCTCGCCGGGAATGCGCTCGTCCACGCTCCGGACGGTCACTTGGATCTTGAAGCCGTATCGTGGAAATCGCCTTCTGTCGGACGCCTGCCAAGGCTTGGCATCAACCTCGATCTTCCAACCGGTTCCTGACTTGGAGGCCCGGGTGACCGTAGCTTGCGACTTCAGGATCGTGCCGCCTTCCTGGACGATGAGCACAACCTTCAGACCTGGCTGCAGGCGCTCTGCCGAGGGATCCGCCGTCTCGACGCCGACCGAGTTACCCTTCGCGACGTGGGCTTGAATCACCCACGGGTCGCCTTCGCTGTAGAAGACCACCGTGATAGCGCGCCCGATTGCCCCAATAGGGCCAACGTTCGATTCCACGGTCGTAAGTGTCGGAAGGAGCTAGCCGCTTCCTCAGGGCTCGGAGCTATCTCATCGCGCGCGCGGCCTGAGCTTCTCGGCGACTTTGGTCTGCTTCGATCTTGTCCCGCTTATCGTACTGGCGTCTACCGCGAGCCAAGGAGATCTCCACCTTGACCCTGCCCTTCTCGTTGAAGTAGATCTTGGTCGGCACAATAGTCAGGCCTTTTTCCTGGGATTTTCGGTGGATGGTCTCGATCTCCTTGCGATGAAGGAGGAGCTTGCGGTCCCGGCGGCGTTCCGGTTGAAAATGCGAGGAATGCGTGTAGGGCTCGATGTCGAGGTTCATGACGAACAGCTCGCTGCCCTGCATCTGGCAAAAGGCATCCGTCATGTTCACCTTGCCAAGGAAGATGCTCTTGACCTCGGACCCTTGCAGCGCGATGCCTGCCTCGTACGAATCCAGAAGCTCGAAGTCGTGCCGCGCCTTCCGGTTAACGATGCTTCGCGGTCCCTCGGGCGTTTTGGGCGAGCCTTTCTTCGCCATGGGACGGGGAGTCTACATCAATGGACCAGGAGCTGTTTGAGGCTCATGGGAGCAGGATCAAAGCCAAAGGCGTTAGTTAACGCTGGTACATTCCGCAATGATGAAATCCCTGGTTCCCTTAGCTGTCCTCTGTTGTTTCGCCCTAGTAGGGTGCCCTTCGAAATCCGTCAAGGCCCCAGGGGTCACGACGGGCGGCGCCACCCCGGTAAAGCAGGGCGTCTCCAAGCTGAAGAAGCTGGAGATCACCGATCTTAAGGTCGGGGATGGCGCGAACCTTGGAGTGAAGATCATCACGAACCCCCCGGTCGAGAACGGAGACATCGTTAGCGTTGAGTACACCGGGAAACTCACGAGCGGCTACGTCTTCGACACAAACGTGCCGGGCCAAAAGGCAACCTCAAAAGCTGAGCCGTTCATCTTTACCGTTGGAGCCAGTGGGGTGATCCCGGGCTGGCATCAAGGCGTTCTTGGGATGAAGGTGGGCGGGAAGCGCCGCCTCGGAATACCCCCGACCCTAGGCTATGGCGACCAGGACATGGGAATCATTCCGCCCAACTCGGACCTGTATTTCGACATCAAGCTGCTTGACGTCGTGAAGCTCGGCTACGAAGGAGATTACGACAAGACGGACACGAAGCTTGGCTCCGGCCCTGCCCTCAAGAAGGGCGACACTGCTGTTGTTCGATATACGGGGCGGCTGGTCAACGGCAAGATCTTCGATTCGAACGAAAAGCCCGGAGCTGCCCCTTTCAGCTTCGTGGTTGGAAATGGTGAAGTCGTCAGAGGTTTGGATGCGGCGGTAGTTGGCATGAAGAAAGGCGGCGTCCGAATCATTCGGATCCCACCTGCCGTGGCCTACGGCACCAAGAACGTGGAGGGTGTCCCGCCCAACAGCACGCTGGTATTCACCATCAAGGTCGAGGACATCCAGTAAGCCCTACAGGCCCGAGATTTCTAGCCTGCGGCGGTACACTTCTGTGCATCTTCCCCGAACTGAGAGGTTGCTAATTCCATGATCGTTGGTGTTCCACGCGAAGTCAAAGAGGACGAATATCGCGTCGCGCTTACCCCCGCCGGAGTGATCACGCTCTGCCATCACGGCCATAAAGTTCTCGTCGAGACCGGCGCAGGCGAAGGGACCCATATTCCCGACTCGGAATACCGCGACGCAGGGGCGGAAATCGTCTCAGTCGACGACGTCTGGGCCCAAGCCGACATGATCGTGAAGGTCAAGGAGCCACGTCCCGTCGAGTACGACCGCATCCGGCCTGGCCAGCTCGTATTCACGTACTTCCACTTCGCCGCGGATCAAGAGCTGATGGAGGCCATGGTCAAGAGCAAGGCCTACTGCATCGCCTACGAGACGGTCGAGCTTCCCAACGGCTCTCTTCCCTTGCTCACACCGATGAGCGAAGTCGCGGGCCGGCTCAGCATTCAAGAAGGCGCCAAGTACCTCGAGCGACCGATGGGTGGTCGAGGCGTTCTCCTGAGCGGCGTGCCAGGCGTACGTCCGGCGATCGTCGGAGTCATAGGCGCCGGCGTGGTTGGCATCAACGCGGTAAAGGTCGCCGCGGGTTTCGGCGCAACGGTCTACGTGCTGGACATCAATCTCGACCGGCTTCGATACCTGGACGACATCTTCCCCCGCAACGTCATCACGCTCCATAGCAACCCAGGGACCGTCAAGCAGGTCCTTCAGGAAGTCGACCTCCTGATTGGCGCGGTCTATGTGACGGGCACTCGAACTCCAGTCCTCGTCACTCGTGAGATGCTCTCGCAGATGAAGCCTGGCTCCGTGATCGTCGACGTGTGCGTGGATCAAGGCGGTTGCTTCGCGACGACGAAGCCAACCACACACCGAAACCCGACATACGTAGTCGATAACGTGCTTCACTACGCGGTCGCCAATATGCCAGGCGCCGTGGCCCACACCAGCACCTACGCCCTTACGAACGCGACGCTGCCGTACGTGGTGAAGCTCGCGAACAAGGGACTCGACGCTCTTCGCGAGGACGAAGCCTTGCGCAAAGGCCTCAATGTCGCCACCGGGGACGTAACGCTCGAAGCCATCGCGAGTCAATTTGATTACCCCCACGTCCCCGCGGACCGGGCTCTCGCCGGCGCGGCGCTAGCCTGAGGAACATCACCCAATGAAAATTCGACATCTCTCCCTCGCCGCGCTCGTTTGTTTTGCGGCCGTGCCCGTCGTGGCGTCGGCCCAGGTCAAGAAGGCCGGCGACGGCTATCTCCTCAGGATGAAATTCACCAAGGGCCTGGCTTTGCGCTACGGGATGACCTCGACGGTGAAAGGCATTCCGCCAAGTGCCATGGCGCCGGACGGAACCATAACCCTGACCGGCCCATTCAGCACAACCGTGCAATCCATTAAAGGGCCGAACGCCACCGTTGCCGTTTCGATCGGACCCATGCTCATGAACAATCAACAGGCGACGGGGAAGGCCCAAACACGCACGGCCACCATAGATTCTCGTGGCAAGGCTGTGGACAAGAGCGATACCGGCATCGGCCTGTTGCTTCCGGAAAAGCCGGTCAAGATCGGCCAGTCCTGGTCAGGCCCGCTCCCGATTTCCTCGGGCACCATGACGGCCGGCGGCATGAGCATTACTTACCGATTCGAAGGTCTTAAGAAAATCGGCGGAAAGCAGCTCGCGGTTGTTTCTCTGACCACTTCCCCGGACCAGCAAATCAAGAGCGGCTCGGGCACTTTGTACATCAACCCGCAGGACGGATTTACGCAAAAGATGACCATGAACTTGGTCATCGGCAATCCTGCAGGGGGAAAGCCTCTAACGACCACGATCAACGTGGCTCGAAAGTAGATGATCGAGAGGGCAGAGGCGTCGGACCCGCGCCTCCTGGCACTCTTGCGCAATCACCCAAGGGTCTCTGCCGTTCAGGAGGGACGTACTCCGGGCCTGAGCTTTCAACAAGGACCTTGGAGCCGATCCATTTTTGAAGGTGATGCCGCACTTGAGGTCAGCGGGCTCGTCGAGCTCATGGACAATAACCCGCTAGTCTGTGCGGACGCAGCATCCGTGCCCGATCCCGCATCGACTCTGGCGTTGATCGCCTTAGGGCCGCTGATCCGAGCCGGCCTGCTTCACGAAAGGCCCACTCTGATGATCAACGTTGAAGCCGATGAAACTCAAGTCGACGCTTTCCTCGCTCGAGAAGGCTGGCGAGAGGGTGCAACCGTTTCGTCGGAGTCGTTAGATTTCGGCTCTGTTGTCGCTGCCACGGTGATGGCGGAAGTCCGAACGCCTAAGCGGCTCGAGGACTTGGACGATCTCTACGAGGAGTGCTATGGCCGCAGCTTTTTTGTCCGCCGAGACGAAATGGCGGATTGGGATGTGAGTCTCGTGCAGGGAAAGCCCCATGCGCTCTACAGGATGAGGATCGCCGTCGAGGATCCTGTCAGCTTGTTAACGATCCAGGTCATGGCGGATCGAGATGGCAAATGCGGCGCCGCTCAGATCGTCCATTGCATGAACGTCATGGCCGGATTTGAAGAGACGTTTGGGATCGCTTGACCTAATCGTCTCCGGCGTTCAACGTATCCGGTCCTTCCCCGCCCGCTTTTTCGTACGTTCCATGGCCGGTCTTGCGGTACGTGGTAAATCCCTGTTTCGCCGTCGCTTCCGGACTCATGTTGATGCCGATCGCAAAGCTCGCCTTGCTGATAATGCGGCGAACCGGCTTCCCACACTCTGGGCACGCGGTAAGGGGCTCTTCCGACATACTCTGGATGACCTCGATGGGGTCTTCGCAGGTCAAATTCTCTTTCTCAACGTGTTCGTATTCGTAAATCGGCACGGCTTACAGTTAAGACTCCATGGAAGCGCGATATTCCGCGCGGGAAACGTTTAAAGAAGGGTGGATCTCGCAGAACGAAATCGGAGAATCACGGCTTGTACCCGCTGCCCCCGCCTTGTAGCTTGGCGCGAGGAGATCGGCCGCGTCAAGCGGAAATCCTTTGAGGATTGGACCTACTGGGCCAAGCCTGTTCCCTACTTTGGCGATCCTGAGGCCACGCGCCTGATCGTGGGCCTAGCGCCGGCCGCTCACGGCGCCAACCGAACCGGCCAAATGTTCACCGGAGACCGGAGCGGTGACTGGCTGTTCCGAGCCCTTCACAAAGCGGGAGCAGCGAATATTCCCAAGGCCGAACGCATCGAGGACGGTCTCGCTTTGAAGGACGTCCTCATTGCCGCTACCTGCCACTGCGCGCCTCCCGACAACAAGCCCACCCCTGACGAGATATCCAACTGCCGCGACTACCTAGAAGACGTCCTGCAGTGTCGGCCGTGGACGTCGATCCTCTGCCTCGGCGGCATCGCCTGGAATGGCGTCCTCCGCAACTTGGGAGAAAAGCCAAGACCATTTGGGCACCTTGCGCAAGTCC
>JAXDKF010000278.1:0-5207 GCA_034667265.1 Fimbriimonadaceae bacterium | reverse complement strand
GTGAGCACGAGGCGCACCTTCAATCCTTTCCTGCTCAACTTGAGAGCGAGGCTGAAGACCGCGAAGTATCCGCCAAACAGATACCGAAAATCGATCGTGGAGGTGATGATGTTGACGCGGGTCGGATGGTCTCTTGAAACGGTCAGATTCAGAGGCGCGATCTTGCTCGGAATGAAGTCGACCTCCGACTTGGCCGCTTCGATGCCGTGCCCCATCGGCACCGGATTCTCGGCCCTGTAAAGACCCCACAGTCCGCGCAAGCTATCGAGCACGTCCCGCCGCTGCCGGCGCGTAAACGAGCTGAGCATCCGCTCCGAAACGAGCGCGAAGTACGACGTCCACGCGTGGTCGCCAACTTTGCTGGCTTCTCTTAAGAGCTTCCCAGGTGTTTCGAGCATCTTGGACCAGCGTTCAAGGACGGCCCGCTTCTCCACTCCTCCGCCGCCACGCGCGAGCAGCACAGTGGCCCACAACGCAGCCCTCTCGAGGTCTCCTATCGAAGCAGCGCGCCGAGCCATCACCGACTCGGGATTCGAGCGGACGATCATCGGCTCGTCCATCCACGCCAAGCTGCCGCGAACCCCCGCGCTAAGCGAACCGGGTCCAGAGCTGACGGCTGAAGGATGCCTCGCGGGCTTGTAGAGCGGTTTGTCTACAAAGCGCATCGCGCCAAGAGCTAGCGTCGCGGTCGAGATCCACTCCTCAGGTCGAGAGTTCACCATCGCCGGTGGCAGAGGCAGAACCTGATCGAGGAGAGACCGCCGAAACACAACCGATCCGTCTGGAGGCGTCCTGCCAAAGAGAGCCGCTTCCAAGCTCGTCTCCGCTGCCTTCTGTTCTCCTTCGTGGCGATCCTCCGCGTCGGATTCCCAGTTCGTGGCCACCATTACGGTGTCGGTATCGAATGCGGCAACGCAAGCGGCCAAACGCTCTGCCGACCAAACATCGCCGGGCTCGGAAAAAGCTATGTACTCGGCCTCGACAGGTGCGCGCGTAAGAGTGGTGACGAAATGCTTCTCAGAGCTCTGGCCGGCCGTGTTGGTGAAGAGCTGGAGCCGCGGATCGGTGGCTACCTCTGCCCTGAGCAGCTCGAGATAGTGCTCATCCGACGCATCGTCTCCGATGATGGCGACCCAATTCTGGTGCGTCTGCGCACGGAAGGATTCGAGCTGTCGTCGGACCACCTCCATATCAGGGTTGTTCGTAACGAGGATGATCGCCACTAGAGGGCCCGGCCCGCTGTTCATCGCGGCCGCCGGTATGCCTGCTGGTCCGGTGGGCAACAACCTCAAAGTGCCCGCAGGCGTCGTCTCGACGAGGCCGCCGCTGAACGTGGCGCGCACCTCCACCTTCGCTTCCTTAACGTCTGCTATCGGAGAAAGCGGCAGGACCACGGAGAAGCCACTGTTCAAAGAGTTTCCGCGAGTGGTGAGGCCAGGCTCCTGGTCCCGAAGAACGTCGAACCGTGTGATGGAATGGCGGCGAACGTCGAACGCCTTCCCCTCAAGCAGGATCTCGAGCTTCCGAAGGGCACGATCGGGGTGGTAGCACCATCCCTTCAGCAGGATGGCCGAGCCCGCGCCGACCTCGATCGGGCTATCTAAATGGGTTTCAAGGGCAAATTCCAAACCGGATCGCTGCCTCCTCGCAGGTTGACGTCATGTTCATAGGCATCTGGGCTTCCGGTTGAGTTCGAGCAAGCTCGGGGACGCCAAGATTATTCCGCAACCTACCGGCTGGCTGCAAATTATCTAAGAATTCGCAAGTTCCCCGCCAAGGTGGCACGGCGAACGGCACGAACGCGTACTTCACTATTGCGGGGTGCGCGTAAGCAACCGATAATTCAACCAGCAGCCGCTGACGTTGCACAAGGCAGGGGGCGACCCCCACCAGGAGATCTGACTTGAACATTCGCCCGATTTTCGGAGCAGCACTGGCCCTGGCTCTTACCGCCGGGTTCTCGACTCGTGTCTTGGCACAAGACGACGACGAAAAGCCGCCCGAGGCCGCCCAGCCCCAGACGGACACGAAGGCCCAGGACAAGAAGGACGATAAGAAGGCGGATCAGCCCAAGCGAGACCAGAAGTCTCTCGACTACGAGAAGGCCATCAAAGACCTGCCCAAGACTCCGGGCGTCTTTACGTTCTATCAGCGCAAGAAGGACCTCCTCCTCGAGGTTCCGGAAGACCAGCTCAACAAGATCTTCTTCATCCAGGCCGCGATGGAGACCGGCATCACAAGCATCTTTATGCAGGCCGGCGATCCTATCGGCGCGAACGAAGTCGATGCCTATAAATTTGAAAAGCACGACGATCAGGTCTGGCTGATCCGCCCGAACTTCAAGTTCCGATGGGCGGACAACGACATGCTCAACGTGGCCGCTCAGCGCAGCTTGCCCAACGCGATCCTTGGCAACTTGAGGATCGAGCAGCAGGACCCCGAAAAGAAGCTTCTCCTTGTGAACGCTACGAGCCTATTCTACGGCGATCCGTTCCGCCTCAACGATGCCGTCAACTTCATGCTTAGCGGCCAGTACGGACTGGATCGTGAGAAGTCGGGCGTCGATGCGATCAAGAGTTTCCCCGAGAACTCGGTCATCAAGACCCACCTCCACTACTACAGCCCTCGAGGCTCAGACGGAGGATCGATCCTCGATCTGCTTGGCCTGGGCGGCATGAGCCAGCTAGAGGACGATCGAAGCGTGCCGATGAAAGTCACGTACAACATGTGGTTCCGCAAAGATAACGGTTACGTGCCGCGCGTTGCAGACGGCCGGGTGGGCTACTTCACGCAGGACTTCTATAACCTGTCCAAGTTTCTTGACACGGATCGCACCGAAAGATATATTCAGCGGTTCAATCTCAAGAAGAAGGACCCCACGGCGGCGATGTCCGAGCCGGTCAAGCCGATCATGTGGACGATCGATTCCTCGGTGCCCGAGAAGTACCGCGAGGCCGTCAAGGAAGGCATCCTTCGTTGGAACCGAGCCTTTGAAGAAGTCGGCTACAAGAATGCGGTCCAGGTGCAGGACGTGCCTAAGGATGCAGATTACGATCACGCCGACGGACGATACAACGTCATTCGCTGGACGTTGAGCCCCGATGCGGGCTACGCCATCGCACTCGCCCGGGTCGATCCATTCACCGGCGAGGTGCTCAACGCATCGGTCACCGTCGATGCGAACATGCTCGCCTACATCGTCAACGATTTCCAGAACTCGACGGCGGCTATCGAGGCTGCGCAAACGAAGGGTCTTCAATTGCTCACGCGAGATTCAACGCGCACGCAAACTGAGGATTCTCTGCTCTGGTCAACGCCTCGAGAGCAGGCTCTGCGAACGGTTGAAGAGCGACTGGGCAAGATGGGCTGGCGCAGCTACGAGTGCCAAGAGCCTCAGGGCCTTGCCGCCTCCGCCGCGTTCGCCTACAGCACGCTGCAAGCGCTCGGCACGCCCGTCGACAGAGAGGCTTACGCCAAGCAATTCATCGCCGATGTCGTGTGCCACGAAGTGGGCCATACGCTTGGCTTGCGGCACAACTTTGTGGGCTCCACCTATCTGACCACCGATGAGCTCGCGGATGACAGCCTTACCTCCAAGGAGAACGTCACCGCCAGCGTCATGGATTACGTTCCCGTGAATATGGTCGCGGTGCTGAAGGGCAAGAAGAACTTCTTCGGGACCACCATCGGCTCTTACGATCGATGGGCGATCGAGTACGGCTACACCGATTTCGGCGCCACTTCTCCGGACACGGAGCGAAGCAAAGTCGCCAAGATCGCGGCCAAGAGCGGCGAGCCCGGTCTCGCTTACATGACCGACGAGAACGCCGACGGATGGAACCCCTACGCGGTCCGATTCGACAACGCCAAGGATCCGATCGCCTACTCGGCTCAGGCTCTCGAAGCGGCGAAGCGGCTCCGCCGTTACGCCATCGCTTCCCTGCCGAGACCCGGCGAGAGCTATGACAAGCGCACGAAGCTGATCCTCACTTCCATCTCGCGCACCTTCCGCGAGGGCCGGATGTCGGCTCGATTCGTCGGCGGCATTCAAGGAGTGCGCAGCTACAAGGGAGATGCCGTGGAGCGCCCCACGCTCGCCCCCGTCGATCCCAAGCTGCAGCGCCAGGCCATGAGCTTGATCGTCAACAGTTGCTTCGCCCCGGATGCGTTCGACCTGCCGTCCAACGTGCTGAGCTCGATGAGCTTCGACCCCAGCAATCCTGAGATGGCCGGATGGAACGCGCCGTTGCGAGACATGATCTCGGCCAACCAGATGCTGATGTTCGTGACACTCATGAACGCGGGTGTTACAGACCGCGTGGCGGAGAACTCCTACAAGTGGGGCGCCAGGAAGGACGCCTACACCATGGACGAGCACTTCGGCCTGCTGATGGGCGCGGTGTTTAAGGAAGTGGGGACCAACAAGTCCATTACTCCGCTCCGCCGCGATCTTCAGCGCTATGCCGTCTCTGCCCTCATGCAGCAGGCGGGCGCACCGCAAGGCCGAATCAGCGACGACGCGAAGACGGTGGCATCGGACTCCCTGAAGAGACTGCACCTGCGCTACGTCGCTGCTCAGAACCTGCCGGGTGTGGACGGAATGACCAAGGTCTACCTCCGAGACACCGGCGACCTGATCAACCGGTTCCTGAATCGTCAAATGGCCGGCGTCAACTAAACCTGACCTCGCGAGGGCCGGGAAGCATCCGCTTCCCGGCCTTCTTCATTGGTCTTGTCTCCGCTGCCTCGACACGTGGACGTGGAATCACTTCTCGCTTGCGGTTTCGTCCCTCGTGTCGAGACTTAGGAGCGATTCCCCTTCGCGCGTCCCCGTTCGCTCCCCTCCGCGGCTCAGCGTTCTCCCCGCCTCAGCGTGAAATCCAAGACGACACAAATCCGCCACCGCATGAATCCGATAGCGCAGCCAGCCGTGCGGTAACGTCACTCCGGCTGCGAGCCATTTACCACTTGCCATTTACCGCGAAGCACCGCAATGCTAGAAGTCTTCCTAGAAGCCTTGGAATTTTACGGGTATCACGGCGTCCCCGACGCCGAGCGCGCCGTCGGCCACCGTTACCAAGTCGACCTCACGATGCAAGTCGATTCCCAGGCAGAACACACAGATAACGTCCAAGACACCGCGGATTACGGAAAAATCGGGGCGGAAATGCTCCGGTTTGGGGAAAATCAGCAGTATCGGACGTTAG
>JAXDKF010000277.1:0-8231 GCA_034667265.1 Fimbriimonadaceae bacterium | reverse complement strand
CCAGCGTCGTTCTCATGCAGAAGTTGGACGTCGTGCTCTTCGTCGACAAGAGCGGCAAGCTCTTCCAGGCGAAGCCCGTCAGCCGCGACGGCGCTCCTCTTCCGGACCCAAATCAGTTGATGAACGCGCTCGACTTTCCCTCCCTGAAGACGAGGATGGGCGCGGAGACTGTGGGACTTCCCGGTTTGGTCCTGTTGCCGGATGGCCCGATGATCGTTGGCATACGGCCCGTCCTCACCAGCGACGGACTCGGCCCTTGCCGTGGATGGGTCGTGTTTGGACGGAGATTTGGGCAATTTGAAGTTACCAAGCTAGGAAGGCTAACCCACCTCAACCTTCTCGTGACGCGTCTGAATGGCGCGGATATTCTTTCGGATGCTCTCATCTCTCAACGGGTACGGGGTGCTATGAAGGGCGCCTACGTCGAGCCACTGGACGCTCAAACGATCTCCGCCCACGGGATACTCACCGACATAAGCGGTCGGCCGGGGCTCCTGCTTACGGTGCAGCAGCCGAGAATCATCTACCGTCAAGGGGTGGAAACGATCTCGTACATGCGAGTCCTATTCCTGGCCGCCGGCATAGCCTTCAGCATTGTAATCCTGTTCGTGTTGGAGCGCTTCGCCCTTGCGCGCCTCTTCACATTGAGCAGCCAGGTCGCAGAAATAGGCGAGGGCTCGGGCATCGGCGCAGTGACCATCTCCGGACGAGACGAGCTGAGTGGACTTGCCAGCAGGATCAACGACATGCTCGTGCAGCTAAGGCTGCGCGGCCAAGAGATAGAGCACCTGGCCCTTCACGATAAGTTGACAGGCTTGCCAAATCGCGCCCTTTTTATGGATCGCATGAAGTTTGCGTTGGCCAAAGCGCAGCGAACAAACCTTGGGGTGGGAGCCATTTTCATCGACCTGGACAATTTCAAGCTTGTCAACGACAGTCTCGGACATGCCTCGGGAGACGACCTCCTCAACGCAGTGGCCGAGAGGCTTTCGAATACGGTCCGACCAGGTGACACGGTCGCCAGATTGGGCGGAGACGAGTTTACGATACTCCTGGAGGACCTTGGCAGCGTTCAAGAAGCCGAGGCGGTCGCGAGACGGATCCTGCAGAGCCTTCGAAAACCTATCCGTCTCAAGGACCGAGAGGCGTTCGCATCGGCCAGCCTTGGCATCGCCTTTACCGTCGATCCGGCTACGCCGTCGGAAACCCTGATGAAAAACGCGGATACAGCGATGTATCGGGCGAAAGTCAACGGGAAATCCGACTGTGTTGTGTACGACGAGAGCATGAACGACTATGCGATTGAGAGGCTAGAGCTAGAAACGGATCTGAGAAAGGCGCTGGACAGCCGCGAGATCTTCGTGCACTATCAGCCTTTGATCGACCTCGCCTCGGGCACGCTCGAGGGAGTGGAAGCACTCGCGCGATGGCACCATCCCAAGAGGGGCCTCGTTCCGCCGGGCGAGTTCATTCCTATCGCCGAAGAGACCGGGATCATCTTCCCGCTGGGCTACTGGGTCCTGGAGGAGGCGTGCCGCCAGGCGGTGAAGTGGCAGGCCGAGTTCAATTTGACCGATTTCTCGATGAGCGTCAATCTCTCAGGAAAGCAGCTTCAGGCAGACGATGTCGTCGAGCGGGTCTCCGACATTCTCGCGCGGACGGGTCTGGCTCCCCGCTCCCTCACGTTGGAGATAACCGAGAACGTCTTGATGGGCAAGAGAGACGAGGGTGCGGAGAAGACGAAGCGCCTGCGACAGCTCGGGATCAAGCTCGCATTGGACGATTTCGGCACCGGCTACTCCTCGCTTTCCACACTCAGCATGTTCCCCATCAATACGCTGAAGATCGACCGCGCCTTCATCAGCCGCCTGGGCGATGAGGAGGAATCGACAGCCGTCGTTGAATCGATCATCGCGCTCGCGACGAAAATGAAGATGGACGTCACCGGCGAAGGCATTGAAACGGAATTCCAAAGGAACGCGCTTCGGGAGCTCGGTTGCCATGCCGGCCAGGGATACCTATTCGCAAAACCTCTATCGGCCTCGGACTTGACCAAAGTGCTGGTGGACGGCGCGGCGGATCCCAACCGGCCGCATGTAGCAGGTCTTTCCGGGGACCCTCTAGCCGCTTAGGGTCCCCGCATTTGCCTGCGTAGCGTTCGCTACACGAAGAGCCCAAATAAGCCACGCGAGCAGGCAAGGCCTGGACGGGCAGATTAGCGAGTCCGCCAGGTCCACCCTCTTGGTCTTGATTGCTGGAGTCACTATTTTCCGTGACAGCTTGCCAAAGTTGGCATCACTTCCGTCCACAGCATTTCCGGACTATAGGAACCATTACATATACGGGGCAGTCGGCGGAGTGATGCATAAACTTACTCTCGCCTGCGCAATCGGTGCCGTGTTAGGCGCCCTCATGCTTAACGGGTGCGCCGGCGCCGGGGGTGGCGGAAGCGCACTTTTCATCTCAAGTACCGCGCCTACGAGGAATGCGGTCTCGGTTCCCACGTCGACTCAGATAGCGGCGACGTTCGCCGACCCGATAGATGGGGCGACTTTCACGCCAAGTACCTTTAAGGCTTCTACCGCAGCGGGTCCCCTTGCGGGAACCGTGACTACGGTCGGCAGCACGGCCACGCTGCGCCTGAACAGCGCCATGCCTGCTAACACCCTTATCACAGTCACGCTAGCGAAGGGCGTCCGGGCTCTAAACGGAAAGAAACTCGGCTCTGCCTACACGTGGACTTTCACGACGGGCGCTACGACCGACACAACGGCCCCAACCGTCAGTTCCAACGACCCGGCCAACGGTGCAACGGGAGTCGTCCTGAACAAGACGATCGTCGCCACCTTCAGCGAGCCCATGAGCGCATCAACCATTACAGGAAACAGCTTTACGCTGCAAGGACCCGGAGGAGCCGTTGCCGGGACCGTCTCGACTCTAAACAACGTTGCTTCCTTCAAGCTGGCCGCCAACCTCGCGGCGTCCACGGTCTACACCGCGACGATAACCACCGCCGCGAAAGACCTGTCAGACAACGCCTTGGCTGCGGACAAGGTCTGGACGTTCACGACAGGAACGAATACGGACGCAACGGCCCCAACGGTCCTGTCGACTGATCCAACGGCCTCGGCTACCGGCGTTCCCACGAACAAGAAAATATCGGCGACGTTCAATGAGACCATGGATCCCGCGACCATCACCGCGGCTTCCTTCAAGCTGAAGAATGCATCTGGCTCCTCGGTCGCGGCCTCCGTCGCCTACGCCAACAACATCGCAGTCTTGTCGCCGTCGACCGCTCTCAACGGGAACGCGGTCTATACCGCGACGATCTCGACGGGCGCCAAGGATTCGGCAGGCAATCCGATCGCCTCGGCAAAAACGTGGTCCTTTACGACTGCCGCAACCGCTGACTCCACACGACCCACCGTGTTATCGACCAACCCAGCCGCAGGCGCGACCAACGTCTTCCGCAACGCGAGCGTGAATGCTACGTTTAGCGAAGCCATGCGCCCTAACACGCTGAACACCTCGACCTTCTCGGTCGTGGGAGTCCCTGGAACGGTGACTTACAACACCACGAGCCACATAGGGACGTTCAAGCCAACGGCTGACCTCGCCGCCAACACGACCTATACGGCTCGCGTCGAGAGCGGAGCACAAGACTCTGCCGGAAATAGCATGGCCGCCGCCAAGGTCTGGACCTTCACGACGGGCACCCAGCGTTCCCAGACAGGGCTCGACCTAGGCGCCGCCTCGACGTACGCGGTCCTAGCGGGCTCGACGGTCACTAACGCCGGCCCTACGGTCATCAACGGCGACCTCGGCGTGAGCCCAGGCACCGCGGTAACCGGATTCCCCCCAGGAACGGTCAATGGCGCGATGCATAAGGGCGATGCGGCAGCAGCGAAAGCCAAGAGCGATTTGCTCCTGGCACAGCAGGACGCGGCAGGCCGCCTCGGCGGGCAAGCCCTCCCCGGCGACATTTCGGGACTGACCTTCACTCCCGGCCTGTATAAGAACTCGACCTCGGTCATGCTCTCTACGGGCAATGTGACCCTCGATGCGCAGGGGGACGCCAATGCGGTCTTCATCTTCCAGATGGGGAGCACTTTGACGACCTCTCCAGGCACTCACGTGGTCCTTGCGGGCGGCGCCCAGCCGAGCAATATCTATTGGTCGGTGGGGAGTTCCGCAACCTTGGGCGTGAACTCGATCTTCAAGGGAGTCATTCTCGCGGAGGCGTCCATTACCGTCAATACCGGCGCAGTGCACGACGGCACCTTGCTGACCAAGACAGCAGCCGTCACCCTGCAATCTAACACGGTTACTCGCTCGCCGAGAAGTCGTCGTTAGGTAAGCGAGCCTCCCTTCCACTTGGCCACCCAAGTAGGAAGGGAGGCAGGGCGAATACGTCTCGGGAGACCAACGTTAGAGACCCCGCAGGCGCCAAATATTCCGAGGAGGGCCAGACTCGGCGCATTGAGGTCGTCCCACTGCAATGGAACTGGTGCAATGCCTAGGCGGTCTCGTAACGCGGTGAAACACAGCCTCCATCGGCACATAAAGTCCGTGGCCTGGCTGCGATGGCTTTTTGTAACGAAGGACGATGAAGTCGTGATCGCGCAGTTTCCCAATGCGCCACTGATCATTGCTTTGGTGGCCGATGGAGTCGCTTATGCTTCGCAAGGCCAAGTGCACCTGATCAGCAACCGTATCGCCCAGATCGCCTTTGTCGTCTGGTCGGTGATGGAGATCGGGTGGGGCGTGAATCCGTTCCGCCGAATTCTCGGCGCCGTCGTGCTTGGGCTTGTGGGCTTTGGATTCTTCAAAGAGATGCAGTAAATTCGGCCGCAATCATCGAAATTGCCTGCCCAGGAGGCAACGCTCGGCCGAGAGGCCGGCGATACATTTGATGCTAGGCCGCAGGTAGCATGCAAAACTGTTGAATGTCCAAGGGGCCATCAAGTCCATCCCGCTTCTTTCGATCTCGTGCGCGCTCGCGCTCTGTCTTCCGGGCCTAGCGGGTGCGCAGTCCAAGCGTCCTCTGATCGCCACAAAAACCGAGTCTCCGCCGGTCATAGACGGCGACATCACCGATGCCGCATGGCAGGCCGCGCCGAAGGCCGATGGCTTTGTCGAGTTCATCACCGGATCATCGCCCGCAGCCGCAGAACAAACCACCGCATGGGTGCTCTACGATGCCAAGTTCATCTATGCCGCGTTCTATTGCCGAGACAGCGATCCCGCTTCCATCACTGCGAGGGAGACGGTCAGAGATTCCAAGTACCAAGGCCAAGTCCAGCCAACGGAAAACGAAGACAACGTCGAGTTCGTACTCGACCCATTTCAAGCTCACCGCGCAGAGGATCTTACAAAGTTTTCCGTCAACGCGATCGGCACGAGGTCGGCGAGGATCGGCGGCGGGAGAGCGGACAAGTCGGAGTGGAAGGGAGACTGGGACGCCGCAGTGAAGCGGGTAGCCGATGGGTGGACGGTCGAAATGAGGATCCCCTGGCAGATCCTAAACTTCCCCGGCGGCAGCAAGCCCGTGAACATGGGCATCAACTTCTTTCGGTTTCAGCACAGGACCCATACGTGGACGTCTTGGAGCGACATCGGCCCTAACGTCTTCCATGATCTCGAAGGGCTTTGGACCGGCGTGCAGGCCCCTGCGAGCGCATTCAAGCCGCACCTCTCGCTGCTCCCGTACATCGCGCCCAGTGTGAGCGATACCACGGCGGGCTTTCGCGCGGGTTTGGATGCGAGATACGCGATTACTCCGGAGCTGACCGCGGTCGGAAGCGTGAACCCGGACTTCGGGACGATCGAGGGTGCGGTGGCGAGCATCCAATTCCAGCACGGCGAACGTCTTCTCGAGGAGCGCAGGCCATTCTTCTTGGAGGGAGCCGATTACATCAACTCGCCCCGAAACTCGACGGGCATGTTTTTCTATTCTCGGCGGATCAGGGATTTCGATGTCGGAACCAAGCTCTACGGAAAGCTCTCCCCGGTCGATTCGATTGGCATTCTCAACACGGAAGACTTCGGCAATCGGAACGACCTCGTGGCAAGATACCGGCACGATTTAGGCCCCACCACCGCCGTCAATGCGATGTTCGTGAACGCGAATAACAGGCACGGAAACAATTCAGTCGCCGTGCTACGGCCGGAGGGCCGCTGGGGCAAGCTCGGGGTGATTGGGGACATTGCGCAATCCTCGGCGCCTGGCCAGACCGGCTGGAACAAGCAGGCCTTCTTCACCTACGGAGACAAGTTCCTGTACTGGTCAGTGCGGTTCTTCGAGATCGGCGACGACTTCAGAGACGATGATGGGTTCATTCCGTTTACCGGGATCAAGGGCGCTCGTCCGGGAGTTCTATGGGGCGCTGAATACAAGAACGGCCCGTGGCGATCGCTGTATTTCAGCGTAAACCCGCAGTTCACCTACCACTCCGATGGCACTCCATTCGAACAAGGCGGCTCGACCGAGCTGATCATGGATACCCGCACGGACTGGGAGTTCGATCTCGGGTTCACGGACAGCAAGTTCGACGGCGCAAAGGACAAGACGATTTATTTCGCGGCGACGCAGAACATTTCCAATCGCTTTCACCGCTGGAGCCTCACGACGATCACCGGCACGCAAGCAGATGAGCCGTACACCTTTGTGGGTCCGACGCTGACCACCCGAATCCTAAAGAAACTGGACCTCGGCTATTCGGGAGCCTTTCAGAACTTCGAGGGCCACGATCAGCAGCACATCCTCACGGCGGGATACGACCTCTCGCCCACCCGATCCTTCGGCGCGCGCATGGTTGTGAACAATGCGGACACGAACTGGTACCTGTCGTTTCGCAACTCTGGCGAGAAAGGAACGGAGACCTACATCATCCTCGGCGATCCAAACGCCAGCCGGTTCAAAAAGCGCTTGACCGTGAAATTTGTTTTTGCCCTATGAAAAGAGATCAGCGATCCCGATCTTCCGCCTTGCACGCGTGGTAAGCGGCAACCAACGCTTCCGCTGCCGCCCGTGACTGCTCCCCGACATTCCGCAGGCCGATACGCTCCTCAGCTAGGGTGTCAAGGTGCACGGCAACATCGTCTTCCGAAGCACCTTGCAGCAGCAAGGACAGGACTCCGCCCTCATAAGCCTGGTATTGGGTCTCCAGATGCGGATCGAATCCGGGCTCGTACTCGATGCCCTGCGACATCTCTCTGACCCCTATTGGATCCCACACCTCGAACAGGATCCTGGAGACATCCTTCTGCAGCGCCATCAGTGCAGCGGTCGTCGAGGGTTTCACATACCCAGCATACGTATCCGCCCCTGCACCCAAAGCCCCGTCAACCACCGCAACCCCTAAGAGCCGGCAGGCTTGCCTGCTGGCTCTTTGCTCCAGACAGCTCGTCCAGCTTCTTCTGTCCTATCTATCCCTGACCACCACAGTTAAACCTGGCGCGAAATTAAGGTGTAGGTGAATGGCAGATTTCAAGAATGAAATTGCGTGACCGCTTACAATGATTCTCAATGGATAACGAGGGCTTCGTCCTTACAGTAGAGTTTTCAAAATGGTTGGTTGCGACGTGTGCAATAGCCATTGGCTTTCTCGGTCAGCAATCAAAGCACCTGACCAGGCCGTTTCAAAAGGTCTTATTCCTTATAAGTGTCGCGGCCTTTGCGCTTTCCATAGTTCTTGGAGGCGGAGTGGTGAAGGAGCAAGCTGAAATCGTTCAGCTAGGTCTTCTTAAAGAAGTCAGCAAAGAGAGAGAGGTCGAGCTAAATATGCTCCGATCAAACTCCGCCATGGCGGACATTAATTATCAAGCCGTCTCCTCGAAGCCACTTCCTCCAGCATATAGCCCAGATGGCGAACGCTATCCCAGTTCAGTTGGTGATGAGAAGCAACGAACTCGTTTCGAAGATGATAAGAATACGAAGAAGCAGAGGCTCGATGAAGAAACTAAGAAGCACGAAACAGGGGTCGCTGACTTTAACAAGAAACAGAAGGCCATGCTAGACAACCAGGGCCTGCAATATCACGCCTTCGTTGCTGGCATGATCCTTTTCGCTCTTGCTGTGGCAGGCTTGCTTATATCCAAGCAGGGGAACGACGCTAAAGATGCAGGTGATTAAATAATCTGTATGCGAATCGGAGATTTCTGCATACAGATAGGTTTCCGGTTCTCAAACTCGGCTCAGTTTTCCACTATTAGCGCTAAAATCTGGCGGG
>JAXDKF010000276.1:0-7665 GCA_034667265.1 Fimbriimonadaceae bacterium | reverse complement strand
GGAGACGCGGAGTCGCGGAGTGAGGCTAAGGCAAGCGTAGAGCCGCGACTCTACCAAAGACGACACACGACACACGACAGACGACAGACGATCTCCGCGCCTCCGCGTGCAACTCAAACGCTGAATGCTTTACGCTTTGCGCTTTACGCTCAACGCTTCTCCTGCGCTGTAAACTCTGTGCTTGCCCGACCCAGCGACGCCACTCACCCATGCCCGGATCGCCAAGTTCTACATTCCGCTGGCGCTTTCCTGGATCTTCATGGCGATCGAGAGCCCTGTTTGCGTCGGCGTCCTCTCCCGGCTCCCCGCAGCCGAGCTGAATACGGCCGCGTTTAACATCCTCATGAGCCTGGCTCTGTTCATAGAGAGCCCCGTTATCGACCTACTTTCTACGTCGACCACGCTGTCGAAGAACTACCAGGACTTCGCCGTGCTCAGCCGGTTCGTCTGGATCTTGATGCTGGGGGTGGCGGTGGCGCACGCGCTCATCGTGCTGACCCCTCTGTATTACGTTGTGACCTTGCACGTCATGGGCGTGCCAAACGAGGTCGCGCACACGGCGAGGTTGGGCTTGGCCCTGATGATCCCGTGGGCGCCGTCGATCGCATGGCGGCGGTACCGGCAAGGGCTGCTCATTCGTTACCACCGGACCAGGATGGTCGGCTTCGGGACGCTGGTTCGCGTCAGCACGATCATCACCTCGAGCACGATCCTCTACTTCGCTACTAAGATGCCCGGCATCATGATCGTGGCGACCGCGCTCATCTGCTCAGTGTTTGCCGAGGCTCTCTTTGCCCAGTGGGCGAGCAGGGACGTTGTGCGCGAGCTGGCCGTCTCGCCGGCGCCGTTTGAGACAGAAGCGCCGGCCACCGATCCGTTGGACCTTGCCCAAGCGCCTTCGCCTGTCGGCGACCTGGAACGTCTCCCGAAGGGTGGCAATGGCGATTTGACCATGCGCAAGCTCACGGCCTTTCATTGGCCACTGACCTTGACGACGATGGTGGTGTTGATCGGCGGGCCCGTGGTGAGCGCTTTTCTGAGCAAGGCGCCTGATCCGGTTCTCGCGCTGGCCTCGTGGCAAGTCGCGTTCTCCTTGCTTTGGTTATTCAGAACGGTGACGTTCGCTTTGCCCGAGGTCGTCATCACGCTTTATAAAGATGAGGCAAGCGCACGCAAGCTCCGCGACTTTTGCATGCGGGTTGGACTTGTGGCGAGCGGCATCGCTATGACGGCCGCCTTGCTCAAGCTGGATGTTTGGTTCTTCACGAACGTCTATCACAGCACTCCACGCACCGCCGAGATGGCGCATCTCGCCTTTCTCGCCGCATCGCCCCTGGGGCTGATCAACGCGATGCAGTCGTATGTACGCGGCATGCTCACCGCGCACCACCTGAACGTGGCGAGGTTTACGGCTGTCGCCATCGGGATGGCGACCATGGTGGCGAGTCTTGCGCTAGGGCTGCTGACGCCGTGGCGAGGTGTTCTTTCGGGAGCTGTCGCGATGAATGTGGCATTGGTGGCCGAGCTTGCAGTGCTAGTTTGGTCGTGGCGGCGAGGCAAGAGACTCCAAAGTTCTCTTGTGCCTGTCTGAGCGCACCCAGCCGGTAAGGGGCCTTAACTCGCCACAAGGGGAAGGCGCGCCCAGGAGTCGTACAATGCGAGCAAAGGGGGTCTTTGAAGATGAAGAATCTGCCGATGAGGGCGTTCACGTGGACCCTGGGGTTGCTGTTCGTGATGGCGATTGCTCTGGTGTTCGTCGTTCCGAGTTGGGCAACGAGCATGGCAGAGCGTGGCTACCGCAAGAGTGATCTCTCGGAAGCTCAAAAGCTCGTGCTAGCAGCCTCCGATCTCTTGAAATACAACTGGTTCGTTGCCCTCCCCTTGTTTGTGTTGATTGCGGCACTCGCTGCGGTGGTGGCAGCCGTCGTCCAGTCCTCCAGTAGGAAGCGCGGCTTCGAAACAGAGACCGCGCCTTGAGGGTTGCATCGACCCGGTTAGAGCGGCCCAGATCCCCAACCCCTTCCCTCTATGGCCCCAGCACGATCCATTCGGTCCAATAAGGGGAAGGGGCCTTCGCGATTTAGGATTTACGATTTACGATTTACAGCCCCCCCCAGCCTCCGATGCAAAACAAAATGGGCTGGCGCGATCGCCAGCCCATTCGAATTTTGACGAGACGCGCCTTAAGCGACCGCGAAGAGCTCTTGCTCCGTCCTCAGAAGCTCACGCAGGGAGAGGCGGGCTCTGTTGAGGCGGCTCTTGACGGTGCCGATCGGCAGATCGAGCGACTGCGCGATCTCCTCATAGCTGAGCATCTCGACGTGGTACATCATGATCATCGCCTTCTGATACTCAGGCAGTCGCTCAACGGCGCGCTCGATCGTGTTTTCGCGCTCGTTGCGCTCGGCTTCCATGTGCGGCGTGCGGCCCGGATCCTCGATCTGGCGCTCAAGCTCGCCGTCTTCGGTGTGAAGCGCGGCCTCGAGGCTGGTGGAGGGCCGGCTCTTTTCCTTCTTGCGCATGTCGAGGTAGCAGTTGGTGAGAATGCGGTAGAGCCAGGTGGTGAAGGCGCTCTCCCCTTTGAAGTTGCAGAGGGCCTTGTAAACCCTCACGAACGCCTCCGCCACCACGTCCGAAGCCTCTTCAGCGTCTCTGGCGAGGCGATACGCGTATTGATAAGCACGCGCTTGGTGCTTTTGGATCAACGTATCGAAGGCGTTTTGCTCGCCTCGCTGGAATCTCGCTATAAGCAGTGCATCGTCCTGATAAATTTCCTTCACAGTCAAACTCCCCTAATTGTTTTCTCGGCGGCCCGGCAACGGCGTTTTGTTGTTGCCTGACCAACTGAACGGATTGACTGAAGTATCTAGCGAAATCGTGGCAAGCGGCAGTCCGTACTTTGGCCGACGTCCGTTGGCACATATTGCGCTAGGTGGCGCAATAGGTGGATAACTTTAGGTTCAAGCGGAACCTGGAGGGCTTCCAAGAAGATGTGAACAGCGGGCCGGCACGGGACATCAAGAACGTAGGACAATAAGGATCGCTCGTGACACGCACCACAATTCTCTGTCTTTTTTCATTGGCTAGCGCGTTGGCAGGTGCGCAGGTCGACCTCAACAAGCCGATCTTGCTGACCGCGCCAGACGCCGCGGGATCATCGCTTCCCCAGGCGCGCGAGGTCGTGCAGCTTGCAGCCCAGCACGGCTACAACGGTATTTCGCTTGGGATTGGCATGGCGAGGATGACGAATCCCGATAATGCCGATCTCAGCGGGGTTCGCACAGTGACCCGCGACGCCATGCAAGCCGGGCTGAAATACGTGTGCTGGCGGCTGGACGTAGCGGTGCCGAACAATCAGCTCTGGGCTGACGAGTTTAATGGCGGATCCATCTGGCCCGTCGGGGCGAGGCCGCCGCAAGGCGCTTGGGAGAAGATCGCCGCGATCTGGCAGTCCGCGCGAGACATCTCGGCCGAGGAAGTCACCGCGGCGGGGAAGGATCCTTCCAAGGCGCTGATCTTCGTGCTGGGCAACGAGCCGGGCATTGGCGGGGTTGGCGGACCCAGCCTCGGGCCATGGTCTTACAGCGGGTTCTATTACAACCTATTCCAGGCAACCTCCGATCCGACCTGGTTTCAGATGGCTTTTCCTGCCGACTTAACAGGCGCGCCCGAGGGCTACATCGAGCCGGGCTTCTGGACGATGCTGCGGGCGCTAACCGCCAACGTGCGTTTCAACGCCAAGACCTATTGCGTGAGCTTTGAGGGAGCGGAGAGCTCGCTTGCGGGACAGGTGTCGAGCGTTACCGGACCTGACGCCGCATGGCTCTATGCGAACACGGATGGTTATGCGCTCAACATCTTCAGCACGAATGCGCGAAAGCTGTTCGACTCGGTGACGGGAACCGTGACGCGCGCGACTCTTACGCCTGCACAAGGCGCGCTAGCTTTCAAGGCGCGGCTCGACAAACTTCTCGCCGTCGTCAAATCGAACCCGATCCTCGCAAACGAGAAGGTCGTGCTCACGGAGTTCAATGCGTCGGCGGGCCGCATTCCAGATTTCGCGGATGCATTTCTTTATAGAGAGGAGATGCTCAAGCAAGTCATGTCTCATCCGGGTCTGGATGGATCGATGATCTACAGCGCTTACGCGACCGATCCGACGACGGCCAGTCTCCAGCTCTTCAATCGGACGTTGGTCAACGGTTCGCTTACGATCACGCCGGTGGGGTCGTACGCGGTGGGGCCGAACAACTTGGGTCGACTGCCGAGCAGGTGATGGATGGGCGGCCGGCGAGTGGCGACTGGCGACTGGCGATCGGAATGATTGGATGATCTTATGATTTGCTGATTTGCTGATCCGCAGATAGATGGCCACCGTGGGTCGAGCAGGAGATGTTCGGTTCGACTGCTCACTTAATCATCAGATCATCAAATCACCAGATCATCCACCAAGTGGCCATCGCCAGTCCCCTCTGTGGCCCCTTTCTGCCTCGAACCGGGCAAGCGGCAGTAATCCGGCGTATATACGGGGTAGCATCCGCCGCCGGGGAGACAGGGAGCGTGCGGATGTCCGCCTTGACGCGGACAAGTTAAATCTAAGCGAACGATTCTTCGGAGACAGACCGTCCGTTCGTTAGAAATCTGGCCGAGCCGGATACCGGCGCGGTCCCCGACTACATTGACTCAGCAGAAGCCTGGAAAAACGACCGATATATACACGACTGACGGTCGCGCAGACGACAGGGTGATTTAGAAGACATATGGCGTTGCAACGCGTTCCGATGGCCCAATTCCTTGTGCAAAAGGGCTATTTGAAACCTGAGCAGCTCCAGGAAGCCCAGAAGGTTCATCAGCAGACGAAACAGCCTTTCGACAAGGTGCTCGTCGAGCTAGGGATGGTGGGTGAACGGGAGGTGCTGCAGGCGAAAGCCCAAGAAATGGGTATGCCTTTTGTCGACCTCGACCGGACTCCTCCGGAGAGCTCTGCAATCAACGTCGTTCCTGAGAAGTACGTCAAGCTCCACTCCGTAATTCCTGTCAAGAAGCAGGAGAACCAACTCTGGGTGGCGATGTCCAACCCCCAGAACATCCAGGCCATCGACGATCTCACGATGGCATCGGGATGCCGGGTAATTCCCGTGATCGCGGTTCCTGGCGCCATCGAGGATGCGATACGCAAGTTTTATTCGGGTAGTTCCGGAGGCGTCGCCGCCCCCGCGGGCACGGCCGCCGCGGCAGCGAAAGAGACCGCCGTGGTTACCGCCGCGGGCGGAGATAATTTCAGCGCCATCGCGCGCGAGGCGATCGCGAAGGCGGGCGTCGCGCGAGGCGGAGTCAGCGGCGACATCGACGACGACGGCGGCGCTGCCGACGAGAACGTCGCCAACCAGGCGCCGATCATCAAGCTCGCAAACGCCTTGATCCAGCAGGCGATCGTGGACCGCGCATCGGACATCCACGTCGAGCCTCAGCCCAAGTCGGTGCGTGTCCGATACCGCGTTGACGGCGTGTTGACCGAGGCCATGACGATTCCTCGGAACCTCATGGCAGCCTTGATCTCGCGCTTGAAGATCATGGCGGACATGAACATCGCCGAGCGCCGCGTACCTCAAGACGGCCGTATCGAGATCCGTCACCAGGGCAAAGAGCTCGACCTTCGTGTAAACACGGTCCCGACGCCGTTCGGCGAGAAGGTCGTTATGCGTATCTTGGACAAGTCCGGTACGCAGATCGGTCTCGGCAAGCTTGGATTCACGGAAGAGAACCAGCTAAAGATCGAGGAGATGGTCAGCCAGCCCAACGGTATGTTCCTCTGTACCGGTCCAACCGGTTCCGGTAAGACGACGACCCTGTATTCGGTTCTGCACATGCTGAACACGGTCGGCGTGAACATCACCACGGCTGAAGACCCGGTTGAGTACCAGCTCGGAGGAATCACTCAGGTCGGCATGAACCGAAAAGCGGGCATGTCCTTTGCGACCGCCCTCCGCGCCTTCCTTCGTCAGGACCCCGACATCATCATGGTCGGCGAAATCCGAGACCTTGAAACGGCGGAAATCGCTATCGAAGCTTCTCTAACGGGCCACTTGGTGCTGTCCACCCTGCACACCAACGACGCTCCTTCCGCCACCCTACGTATGATCGACATGGGCGTCGAGCCGTACCTGATCGCGGCGACCCTGATGGGCGTCCTCGCTCAGAGGCTTTCCCGTAAGGTCGATTCCGAGCACCGCGAACCCTATCAGGTTCCCGCCCGCGACCTCAGGCGCTTCGGCTTTGAGCACCCCGATCCGGAAGAGCTCATCACCCTATACCGGGGAATCCCCCACGAGGACAACCGCATGACCGGCTATAAGGGTCGAATGGGTATCCACGAGCTGATGACCATGAACGCGGAAATCGCGGAATTGGTGGTTCGCCGCGCTCCCCTCAACGACATCAAGCAGGCGGCCAAAGCCAACGGAATGAGGGAGCTTCGGGAAGACGGCCTGGGCAAAGTGCTTGCCGGAATGACCGATCCTGGCGAAGTCATGCGCGTCGTGTTCACGGCAGGCTATTGATGCCTGTAACTCAAATACGGTTTCTTTAGCGTCTAATCCTATATCCTATAGTCGTCCCCTTGAATCCATTCGCAATCATCTATTAGAGGCAATCCAATGAATCCAGGCAATAACGGCCCCATACAATCCCAAGGAGGGATGCCACCTGCGGCTTCCACAGGCGCGCCGCCCCCCACAGGATCCAGTCCGGCTGCCCCGCCCTCGGCGGCGCCCCCCGGAACCGGTGCTCCGCCCGTCGGCGCACCGCCCGTAGGCGCACCCTCCCAAGGCGAAGGCGGGCACACGCCGCGAGTCGAAGTCAAATCCGCAACGCCCCAGCCTGTCGAGGACATGCACATCGACGAGCTGCTGCACATCGTCGTCGACAGAAACGCATCCGACCTCCATCTCTGCACTAATTCAGAACCCGTAATCCGGGAGGACGGCGCGCTCAAGCGGCTCAACTTCGAAAAGATGACGCCTCGCGATACGCAGCGGATGATGTACGACATCCTGTCGGATGAGAACATCCACAAATTCGAGACGACGCTGGAGCTGGACTTCTCGTACACCCTTCCTCGACGTGCTCGATTCCGCGTGAACATGTATCGCGACCGAGGCTCGGTGGCATCCGCATTCCGGCTTATCGCCCAAAAAATCCCGACCACCAGGGACCTGAATCTGCCGCCAATCCTCGATAGACTGACCGAGAAGCCGCGCGGACTGATCCTTGTTACCGGACCGACCGGTTCCGGCAAGTCGACGTCGCTGGCGGCGATGATCAATACGATCAACACGACGCACGCGCACCACATCATCACGATCGAGGACCCGATCGAATATCTCCACGAGCACAAGATGTGCTTGATCAATCAGCGCGAGCTGGGTGGAGATACCAAGAGCTTTGGAAATGCGCTTCGCGCCTCCCTTCGAGAAGACCCCGACGTCCTGCTCGTAGGTGAGATGCGCGACACCGAGACGATCGCCCTGGCGATCACCGCCGCGGAAACCGGCCACTTGGTCTTTGCCACGCTTCACACGAATACGGCGGCGGAATCGATCGACCGTATGATCGACGTTTTCCCTCCAGGACAGCAGGATCAGATCCGCGTCCAGCTGGCGAACA
>JAXDKF010000275.1:0-7683 GCA_034667265.1 Fimbriimonadaceae bacterium | reverse complement strand
TTTCAGGAACCCAGCCCCTATAGGACGGCGTGTAGAACACGGTGCGAGCTGGATTCTGAGCGGACGAAAAGCGTTTTGCTTCGCCCACCATGTGGTCCGTTGGCGTGGCGTCCGAGAGCTTGTCGTCGGGAATTTTCAACGGCGACAAGAAGATGTAGTTGACGGCAAACATGGGAAACCGAGATTGATTTCGATAGGTGTTGGCGAATGCCACGTAGCCCGCATCGCTCGTCGCGAGAGCCGGACCCCGCCAAATTCCCCACTCGTCGCCTCGCCGCGGATCGATGTAGACCGTGCGATCTTTGAGATACGGCAGCAAGATCAGGGGCCATCCGTCCGTCCGCTGTTCGCCATAGGCAGTCACAGCGCCGTCTCGAATGTTCCTCATATTTCGGTACGGGCCGTTGATCATGACCGGTATCCGATCGTCGGCATCGTTGCCATACCGGATGGCGGCGGTAACGATTTTGCGTAAGTTGTATAGGTTGATCTTCGCGGCTTGTCGAGCCTGGAAGAAGACTGGGAACAAGATAGCCGATAGGATCGCGACGATCGCGGTGATGACCAACAGTTCGGTCAGTGAAAAAGCTTTTCTCCTCATCATTGATAACTCCAGCGCGACGTGCGCTAATCAAGATGTTGGAGAACAAGTTTCCTCAAGAGGTTACAGCGCATTTCTTACGAATGCAGTCGCGGATCGGTTCACCGGAACGAATAGCTACCCTGGGTAAAACTGACTGAAATGAAGAAGCTCGCAGGCTTTGCCTTGGCTCTCGCGATGGTAACAGCGGCAGCGGGCCAGGGAGCCAAGACTCCACTAAACACCCAGCCATCCTCGACAGAATCCTTGATCCAGAGGGCGCAGGAGAAAGCGCGAGCCGAAAAGAAGAACGTGCTCGTTCTCTTCGTCGCATCTTGGTGCAAATGGTGCGATCGCCTTCAGGCTTTCACCATGGACGCCCAGGTCAAGCCGATACTGGAAGAGAACTTCGTGGTGGTCCGCTTGACGGCGCTTGAAAAGGGCGCACTGCGAGCCAAGGAAAATCCCGGCAGCAGCGACCTGATCGACAACCTCGGTGCTCGCGACGCTGGACTTCCCTTCCTCGCTGTGCTGGACCCAGATGGGAAGCCAGTGATAACGTCCTTACGACCAGTCGAGGGCAAAAATAAGCCCGTCAACGCCGGCTGGCCCACATCAGCCGAGGAGCTCAGCCACTTCGTGCGGTTGATCCGCAAAGGAGCGCCAAGGGCAACGCCCGAGCAGATCCAGACGATCGAAAGCTACCTCGTGAAAACAAACGCTACGACCCGCAACTAGCGCGTCAGGGCACCAAGACTTTATCGATCCCGTGCAGGATCCCGTTGCTCGCGTTGACGTTCGTCACGACAAACCGCGCGCCATCGATCATGCCCCGACCGCCGACGATGCGCGTAGGGATGGCCGTGCCTTCCATAGGATGGATGTAGCCCATCTTTACCGCGCTGACCGCATCGACTCGGCCACGCACCACGTGGTGCAATAGGATCTGGCGGAGCCTATTCCTATTGCCTCTCAGCGCATCGAGCTGCGACTTGGTGTAGCGCGAAGTGAACGCCTCGTCCGTCGGCGCGAAGATCGTGTACGGACCACTCCCCTTCAGCTCGAACGTCAGATCGGCATCCCGAGCGAGTGATAAGAACATGTTGAACTTCTGCGTTGCGAGCGCCTTGTCTATGAGGTCGACGTCCTGCGCGCCCGCTGCCTGCAGGAAGGCGCCTGCGAGAATGACTGCTCCCAAAAATCGTGTGCCCATCTTCATTGGTTAACTCCCGTTTCCTACAGTTTGCATGTTTCCGGCTCGCGCCGCAATGGAACACTCATCGGACGAGACGCAAAGTTCCCCGTGTCGGGGATTGCCGCAAACCGGCCCTGATGATGGACGATCTGGCCGCGCTCGATGTGCCTGCGTAAGCCAAACAGCGTAGACCTTCATCTACATGTAGGCGATCAAGGATGCCGGAATCAACCTCAGGAGGAGCAAAGCTAAACAAAAAGAGCCGGGTGCGCACTGTACAACCCGACCCTCAATACTGTTCAAACGTAAGTAGCTTTTTGTTTGGAGCGGACAGTTTCGAGGCGCACTAGCAGGAGGCGAGTCCCGCTAGTACGCCTCAATCCTTTGGCCTTCCGCACAAGGCGTCCGGCCATCCGGCGTCTGCTGGAGCTGAGCGCGACTTGCGCCGCGCCGGCGAGCCTTTCGCAGGTGCCGAATTTAGCTTTCGGACGGATCCGGTCGAATGTACACCCGACCGGATCCTCTACTCGCTTGGTGATCGTCACCTCCGCACGAGCGTAGCCGAAACCTGTGTTGGCCTCCCGTTATGATCGGGGTCGACCTTGGGGCCCCGTTCATTACGCTGGAAGTGCGCTCTACCAAGGCACCTCTTCCAGGTGGCGTTCGGCCGTGCACTCGTCGAGCGGTCTCGGGCCTACTCGTCGCTTCCCTTGCGGGAGGCGGCCTCTACTTACGTTTTGGCCGCAGTGCACACGCTCTTCGTTTTCAGTGCCTGATTGGATCGGTTGCCCTCTCCATCCGTGGCTCTTTTCTCGATGAGCGCATGAATAAGTTACAACGCGGTGGCGTCTGCATGCAAGCACTTTTTCTGGGTGTTTTCCCCGGGTCCAGGTGGATAAATTGTGCCGACCGTCCGTTTAGGTTCAATGTTCTTAACAAGCGATTTTGGATTCAAATCAGCCTGTTTTGGCGGTCCGGATGTATGTGGAAAAAAACTAGGAACACGGACGGCTCTTCTACGAATCGGGTCCCATAGCCCGCTTCGAAACAGGGGGATGGCTCCCAAAGACGGTCGCCATGAGCGCATCGTCGCCCACGAAGTGGAAGAAGATCACCTCTCCATCCGTGATGACGTCCATCGAGTCGCTCCATCTCGCACGATTCTCGGGCACCTTCGCCCCTTGCGCTACGAAAGAGATCGTCCCCTTCAAGAGCTCTGGATGCTCGGGCCAGTTCAGGAGGTCCGCGCGAGGTCTCGAACTTCTGACGTTGAATACCTTGGCGCACGTGTCAATCACATAGGCCTCGGCCGACAGGGAGGCGTTTTGCAGCGAACGCGTGGGCGGAAGGATCATGACCGCAATGTTTTGACCGACGGCGAGCCACACCACTTCAAGGTCTTTGACTTGGTAGACGAATGCCCAAGCCGAGGTTCCCTCGAGTGGCCAGTCGGCCAATGCATGGAGGTTTTCCAAGGGAGCAACGGGAACGTATTCGGGCCTCATGGTTGCCCGCAAAACAGATTCAAACCCTCGCGCAGTCCGCAAAGGAACGACCAAGTTTCGGTTTGGAAAGGAACTCCAAGACGGATAGTGCGCTCTAGCCTCGGGAACGGTCCATAGTGGCCGGTTGCGGATGCCATTTAACAAAAAGATCGTGGTGAAAAAGTAGCTGAAGTCGTCGGACAGCTGCTCTCGCCGACGGCCTTGCCCAGTTGAGGTAGCGCACAAGCACACTGCGGCGATCAGCGCGAGATTCATCCTAGATACATAGTAGGGCAACCTCGTCCGGCCTGAGGCGTATAATCCGCCGCATGTCCACAGCTTCCCTGCTTCGAACCCCGTTGCACGAAGCGCACGTCAAGGCCGGCGGCAAGATCGTTCCGTTCGCCGGCTACGAGATGCCGGTCCAGTACCAGAGCGTCATCGCCGAGTGCAAAGCCGTCCGTGAGCACGCGGGAATGTTCGACGTCAGCCACATGGCCCGTCTGACGCTGATCGGGGAGAAGGTCATCCCTTATCTGGAGTGGGTCACCGCGAACGACATCTCCAAGCTCTCGGACAGCGTGGGTCAATACTCCTTGCTTCCCAACGAAAGAGGCGGAGTAGTCGACGACATCATCGTCTATCGAATAACGGAAGACAGCTTCTCGATGGTGGTCAACGCCTCCAATCACGAGAAAGACGTCGCCTGGCTCAATCAGCAAAACACGTATGGCGTTGAGATCACCGATCAGACGCAGCAAACAGCCATGATCGCCGTGCAAGGTCCTGCCGCCGTTCGCCTGCTTGCCGAGCACAGTGACACCGAGGAGGCGCTCACCAACGCCCCCGCATTCGGTGTCGTTCGGACGAACATCGAGGGCGTGATGTGCATCGCCTGCCGGTCCGGCTACACGGGAGAGGACGGCTACGAGCTGGTCTGCCGCGCTGGAGACGCCGAGGGCCTTTGGGACGCGCTGTTGAACATGGGCGTGAAGCCTTGCGGCCTCGCTTCTCGAGACGCATTGCGCGTGGAAGCCGGCCTGCCCCTCTACGGGCACGAGCTAGGCGACGACATCAACCCCATCGCCGCGGGGCTTGGCTGGGTGATCAGCAAGACCAAGGAATTCATGGGCTCCGAGCCCATCAACCGCGCACGAAAGGAAGGCAGCCCGCAGAAGCTCCAGGGCATACGGCTGGACTCCAAACGCCTGCTCGCTCCGGACATGAAGGTTTTCGTGGAAGACCGAGAAGTGGGCTACGTTACGAGCGGGGTGTACTCGGTGGTCCTCGAAACCTCCATCGGGTTTGCGTTCATTGACAGCCAGCTCGCGCTGGAGACTCCGTGCGAGATCGACGTCCGAGGCAAGCGGGAGCCAGGCCGGATCGTAAGCAAGAGATTCTTTAAACGGGCTAAGTAGTTCGGTTCGGCCAAATACCCAATACCCAATACCCAATACCCAATACCCACCCGCAGCCGTCTTACCCCTAAGGAATCTCGTATTCCCCAGATACACTGGTGCTTTGATGGAAACACTCGCACGGAAGGTCATCTGCGCTCTCGATACGCCCAATCTCGACGAAGCCTTGACTACAGTTACGAGGCTCAGCAGCAAGGTCGGCGCGTTCAAGATCGGCCACGGACTCACATTGCCTAACGGGCTGGACGTGATCGACCGCCTGCAGGACGCCGGCGCCGAGCGCATCTTCCTGGACCTCAAGTTTCACGACATCCCGAATTCGGTGGCCCTCGGCGTGCGAGAAGCGGCCAAGCGCCGCGTCTGGATGCTCACGTTGCACATCGCGGGCGGACCCGCCATGATGACCGCGGCCGCAGAAGAAGCCCGCGCCTATTCCGCCGAGAAGGCGCCCTTGCTCATGGGCGTTTCCGTCTTAACCTCGCTAGACGATCATATGCTGCGCAGCTACCTGGGAGTGGAGCGGTCTGTGGAAGAGCACATGCTCGAGCTATCCAAGCTTGCGTGCGACTTCGGCCTCGACGGTGTGATCAGCTCTGCCCACGAAGTCAAAGCCATCCGCGAAGCTATCGGGCACCAGGGAGTGATCGTAACTCCAGGAATACGAATACCGAGTGGTGAGCAACACGATCAGAAGCGCGTCGGCACCGCCACTCAGGCCCTAGCAGACGGCGCGGACTATCTGGTGATCGGCCGTGCCTTGTCCGACAGCCCAGACCCGGATGCCGTCCTCGATCAGCTCGGGTTGATGGCCACTGCCTAATGCGCGCGCTGCTCAACTGGTACGACGCGAAAAAGCGCGACTTGCCCTGGCGTCGCACCAACGATCCCTACGCCATCTGGGTCAGCGAGATCATGCTCCAGCAGACCCAGGTCGCGACGGTCTTGCCCTATTACGCGCGGTGGATGGAGCGATTTCCCACGGCCGAATCCTTGTCTCAAGCGGACGACCAGGACACTCTCTCCTATTGGCAAGGGCTCGGCTATTACCGCCGATGCCGTCTGCTGCTCGCCGGCGTTCGCCATGTTCGAAAGCACGGAATGCCCTCCACAGAGGCAGACTGGCGCAAGGTCCCGGGCGTCGGGCGCTATACGGCAGGCGCCCTCGCAAGCATCGCTAACGGGCAGCCCGCACCCGTGGTCGACGGTAACGTCGAGCGCGTGTTTGCTCGCTACACAGGGTCTGAGCTGTCGGACAAAGAGCTGACCTCCGCTTGCTGGAAATGGGCGGCAGACGTTCTCCATCAAGATCGGCCCGGTGATTGGAACCAGGCTCTCATGGAGCTCGGCGCCACCATCTGCAAACCCGCCAAGCCCGATTGCGAGAAGTGCCCGCTACGCGATGCTTGCATTGCAAAGAGAGACGGACTCCAAGCTTCCTTGCCCAAGCCAAAGCAGCGGCCGATCGTTGTGCGGCTCGAGGAGAGCGTCTGGATTCCCTACCACCAAGGCCGGTTCGGGCTGCGGCAAATCCCAGAGGGTCGCTGGTGGCACGGCATGTGGGAGTTTCCTAAAGACTTGGAAGGCCTTGCGGGCGGGGAAACGCAGCATGCGGGCCTCGTGAAATACCAGGTCACCAACCATCGCATACACATGAACGCGTATCTCCACCGGAGCGCTGTGCCCACCAGCTCCCTAAAATGGGCGGATGAAAAAGAGCTCGCGAAGTTGCCGATTCCTGCGCCGCAAAGGCGCGCCCTTGCCCTGGCCAAAGCCAGGCTGGCAGCGCCTTCCCTCTTCATCGAGTAGTTCCGTCCAAGTAAGCTTTAGCAAGTGAGCGCGGGACGAAGAACCTATGACCTCCTGAGAGGCTACGTGAACCGGGAGTGGGACCGGATCCATGGCATGGAGCTCACGGATGCCCAAAAGGAGCTGGACGACGCCCTCGATGCCTCGAGTGCGAGCTACAAGATCACGCCTCGTCCCAGAGTGGAGATCCCGCCCGAAGATGCAAAGGCTTACGCCCGCCAGGTTCTGGGAGTCGAGGAGAACGCCGATTTTGAAACAATCCGCCATGCCTTTGAGAAACTCTGCAAGAGGAGCGACCCTCAGCGCTTTCCCATCGACAGCGAGGAGGCCAAGCAAGCCTCGGACATACAGAAGCGGATCTATTGGGCTTACAATCTGCTGACCGAAAATGTCGATGAGATCGAAATGCGCTTCAGGTCTCTCGAGATCGATTAGATCTTTCTTTGATATCTTCCGCCTGCATCGCGCGCCCATGTTGTTGCATCGGAGGAGAGGATTCGCCAGACGAAGAAGATCACCTACGCCATCGTGACAACCAGGTAGCCAAGGACGCGGCTAGCCGCTCCACAGACCGAGAGGCCAGCCGCGACGATAGCTGAAAGCTCGGAAAAGCTGCTCTGCCCTGTGGTAGTGGTCGACCAGGCGCTTCGATTCCTCTTCGTACTTCTTTGCGACCTTGACGGCTTCTGGCGCTGGCTCGTCGACGTCGGCGACCTTGTCCATCTCTTTGTCCTGCACCCAAATGCCGCAGACCTTTTCGCAGGTGTGCAGGACAACCGGCCCGCCCGCGTAGTGGTATGGCAGTAGGGCCTGATGGCATACCGGGCAATGCGGATTGTGAGATGGCGCGGGAAGAGGATTCGGCTTGGGCGCAACCTTCGCTTCGATGTCTCGGATCTGATCGGGATTCAGCTCGGTTCGGATCCGATACATATCGTCCTTGTCCAACCAGATGCCGGCGCAGTTCGGGCACACGCTGATCGGGATGTCGTAGAACGACTTATCCTCGAGACTGGTCTGGCAATCGGGGCACGCAAGCGGCATGTCTGATCATAACCTGGAGAAGGCGCGATGTCAGATATTGGTCAACGTTATGACCGCACCGGGCACCGCGCGGCCAAGAGCTTCAAGAACTATCGAGCCAAACGGCATGAGTGTGCGAATGTCGTTCGACGCGCTGCGAATTATTATTAAGCCGAT
>JAXDKF010000274.1:0-6374 GCA_034667265.1 Fimbriimonadaceae bacterium | reverse complement strand
AAGACCACCGCGTTGATTGGCCCGAGCGGGTGCGGCAAGTCGACGCTGCTTCGGCTCATTATCCGCCTCATCGAGCCGACCACCGGCCGAGTTCTCTACGATGGCGAGCCAGTCACGGCCGAGAACGTCTTGCAGATTCGCAGACAGACCGGATACGTCATTCAGGATGGTGGGCTGTTCCCGCACCTCACCGCCGAAGAAAACGTCACTCTGGTCGCCCGGATGGAACTCCAAAACGTTGTCAAAGCGGACCTCGCCACCGCCCGAACCCACGTTCAGTGGGATCCTCGTATACCTCCTCCTCAGACCAACCTTGAGGTAGTCGTGCAAAACGCACGCGAGCTTGCGCAAGTAGCCTGGCGACGAATGGCCGAAACGTCCCTCGATTATTTTGGACCGATTCCGCGACGGGCGAAGATCGAAAGTGGGAACATGCGGGCACGAGTACGAGAGCTAGCAGAGTTGGTCAGGCTCCCCAGGGAGCTTCTCTCGCAATTCCCCGCTGAGCTTTCCGGGGGTCAGCGCCAACGCGTCAGCCTCATGCGGGCGCTCATGCTTAGACCAAAGGTGCTGCTGCTAGACGAGCCGCTTGCCGCGCTCGATCCTATGATCCGCGCCGGGCTGCAAGCGGAGTTGAAAGAAATCTTCGCGGAGCTGAACGCCGCGGTCGTGTTCGTCACCCACGACATGGCGGAGGCGGCGTATCTGGGCAACACGATCGTGCTGCTGCGAGAGGGCCGCGTGGTGCAGGAAGGCACGCTCGAGGACTTCCAACAGCGGCCCAAGGAGCCGTTCGTCACCGAGTTCCTCAACGCGCAAAGGAAGTTGGTGGCCCTGTGAAAACTGGGAACTCGGAACGCGGAACTGGGAACGCCGTACATCGCGGATCACGGTTCGCGAGTCGTGCATCAGCGCTCATTGCGATCGCTCTCGCATGTTGCCTCGCTCCCGCTCAGCAAACCGTCACCGTGGGCTCCAAGAAATTCACCGAGTCCTACGTCCTCGGCGAGATCGCGAAGAAGCTGCTGACCGACGCGGGCTTCAAGGCCGAGCACAAGCAGGGAATGGGTGGGACGATCATCCTCTGGCAGGCCCTCAAATCCGGGCAGATCGACGCCTATCCCGAGTACACCGGCACGATAGGCGAGGAGATCCTGAAGCAACCCGGCATCAATCGCCTGGACGACATCAAGAAGGCGCTCCAGCCGATGGGGATCGAGACGACCGGTGAGCTCGGCTTCAACGACACTTATGCCCTCGCGATGACGGAAAAGCGCGCAAGCGAGCTTGGAATCACCAAGATCAGCGATCTGAAGAACCATCCCGAGCTGGTCGTCGGCATCACGCCGGAATTCCTCGGGCGAAAGGATGGTTGGAAGCCGCTCTCGGCGCGATACGGCCTCCACATGTCCAACGTAAAAGGCGTGGAGCACGGCCTCGGATATGGCGCCCTAAAAGCGGGAGAGATGGACGTCAAGGATGCCTACTCCACCGACGCGAAGCTGGCCGAATACAACCTGCGCGTGCTCAAGGACGACCTCAACTATTTTCCGCAGTACAAGGCGGTGTTCCTCTACCGCAAGCAAATGCCGGCGGGCGCGGTTGCCGCTCTGAAGAAGCTCGAGGGCACCATCGACGAGAAGCGGATGACCGCTCTCAACGCCAGCGCGGAAAGCTCAAAGAATTATTCTGAGGCGGCGTCTGAATACTTCGTCACCAAGTCAGGGCAGGCGACGACCACACCGATCGAACAGGAGAGTCTCGCTTCCAGGATTTTGCGTTGGACCGGGCGCCATCTGCAGCTCGTGGGCATCTCGCTGCTGTTCGCGATCCTCGTGGGAATCCCGCTCGGCATATGGGCGAGCAAGCCTGGGTTCACCAGCGCAGTTATTCTCGGGTCCGCCAGCGTCATCCAGACGATCCCTTCACTCGCGCTGTTAGCGTTGCTCGTGCCCGTTGCGGGACTGGGGATCAGTTGGCGCACGGCAGTGCTTGCGCTGTTTCTCTACAGCCTATTGCCGATCATCCGCAACACGGCCACGGGCATCCAGGACGTGCCGGCATCTTTGAAAGAGGCAGCGGCCGCGATCGGGCTCACGCCTGGCGCGAGACTTTGGCGCGTATATTTGCCAATGGCCTCCCGCTCGATCCTCGGCGGCATCAAGACGTCTGCGGTGATCAACGTAGGCACGGCCACGCTGGCCGGACTCATCGGCGCGGGGGGATTGGGCGAGCCGATCATCAGCGGCCTCAACCTCAACGACAACGCGACCATCCTCCAGGGTGCGATCCCCGCGGCGGTGCTCGCTTTACTCGTTCAGGCTCTATTCGATACACTCGACCGCGTGATCATTCCCAAGGGGCTGAGGCTTGGACAAACCCATTCGTAAGATCTCCCTCGCCGAGCCCGTCACCGAGGTCCGCCGCGTGCCGATCCAGGATAACGGCGAGCCTTTGGTCGACTATCTCAAAGCCGCGCCCTTGGTGGTCCCCGCGACCCCGAGGTTTAAGTACAAGCGCGAGACCCTCGTGCGAGCTACTGTGGCCGACATGCTTCGCAAAGCCAGCGAGAGCCTGCCGTCTGGCTACAAATTGGCCGTCGTGGAAGGCTGGCGCCCGCCTCACATTCAGCGGCGGATGTATATGACCCAGTGGAACCGTTGGAAGGAGCGGCATCCGGAGTGGTCGGACGCCCAGATCCGCCGAGTGGCGAATCGGTACACTGCGCCTTTGCACGGACGTGTGCCCCCACCCCATTCCACGGGCGGCGCGGTGGACTTCGCGTTGCAAGGCCAGGACGGCACTGAGCTGGACATGATGAGCCCGTTCACCCGCCTGAATCCGCAGTCTTTTTCCCTTGTAGTGGCGGGCCTTTCAGACGAGGCACAACGGAATCGCGACATTCTCGCTAATGCGTTGACAAAGGGCGGCCTCACCAACTACCCAAGCGAGTACTGGCACTGGACCTACGGCGATCAGGGCTGGGCATACCGTGGTGGTCATCCATACGCGCTCTATGGCGCGACCGAACCGCCCGGGTACAAGGCTCCCGAGGAAGACGACAACGACGTGCCGTTCGAATTCCTGATCAAGTAGTGTCATTCTCTTGGAATGCCTCCCCTGATTCTGGTGGAACGCGAGCCTGGCGTCGTCACTTTCGTTTTCAATCGGTCTGAGCGGCGTAATGCGTTGACCGTGGCGATGCTCGAGGAGCTTGTCGCTGCCTTGGAGAACGCGATTAGCGACGAGACTGTACGGGTCATCATTCTCCGCGGCGCGGGATCTTCTTTTTCATCGGGCTTCGACTTGGCCGAAGGGCAAGATTTGGAAGCCTCACTGAGGCACGGGGAGCTGCTGGTGCAAGTCCAGATGCTGTTGGCTGAAGCCCCGCAAGTGTGCATCGCAGCGGCGCACGGGTACGCGCTTGCGGGCGGGGGCGCGATTATCGCGGCGTGCGATTACGCGGTGGCGGCGGAGGACGCGCAATTCGGCTATCCCGTGTTGAAAGTAGGCATCGTGCCAACTCCTGGAATGCCGTTCTTGCGCCATGAGCTGCGAGATCGTGATTTCCGGGCGTTGGTGCTCGGAGGTGAGCTCATTGGCGGAAAGCGGGCTTGGGAGATTGGGCTCGTGAACAAGGTCATGCCTACCCCAGACGACGCGGTGGAAGAAGCCAAGCGCTTTGCCTCATTGATCCTACAGAGCAGTCCGCGCGCGGTGGCCGCCACTAAGAAATTCTCGAACGCTTTGACCCGTAGAGACCTGCGCCATGAAATGGAAGAGGCTCTCGAGATCTACAAGGCTGTCCGAAAGGGCGACGAAGCAGCGGAAGGACTCAAGGCGTTCGTCGAGAAGCGAGCCCCTGTCTGGTAATCGATCCGGCATACTTGAAAGGCAATGGCTGAGCTGCTCCACACCGCGATCAAAGGCCTGCCCGCGCCCAAAGTCGGCAAGGTGCGAGAGGTGTACGACCTTGGAGACGAGCTGCTGATCATCGCAACCGACCGCATCTCCGCGTTCGACGCGGTGATGGCCAATGGCATTCCGGACAAGGGACGCATCCTCACTGCGATGAGCGCGTTCTGGTTCCATCAGCTCAACCTCATCTGTCCGAACCATCTCATTACAACGGACGACGAGCGCATCCAAGACCAACTCCCAGCCCGACACCCAGAGCTGTACGGCCGCACCACTCTTGCGCGCAAAGCGAAGCCCCTTCCTATCGAGTGCGTGGCGCGTGGATACATCGCCGGCTCGCTCTACAAGGAATACAAGGCGCAAGGCGGCGCGGTGCACGATCTGGGTTTGCCGGAAGGCCTGCGGGACAGCGATCGCCTGCCGGAGCCCATCTTCAGTCCCGCCACCAAGGCGGAGGAGGGCCATGACGAGAATCTTTCTTGGAGACAGACGGTTCAACTCGTCGGGCGCGAGATTGCCGAGCAAGTCCGCGATTGGACGCTAAAGCTCTACTCGGAAGCAGCTGCGCTCGCGGAAAAGAACGGGCTGATCCTCGCCGATACGAAGTTCGAGTTTGGTGAAACTCCTGACGGCCTGATCCTGATCGACGAGGCGCTAACGCCGGACTCCTCGCGCTATTGGGACGCGACGCTGTATAGCCCAGGGAAGAGCCAGCCGAGCTATGACAAGCAGTTCGTGCGCGACTACCTCGAGCAGAGCGGTTGGAACAAGCTGCCGCCAGGGCCAGTGCTGCCGCCGGACATCGTTGCGAAGACGCGCGAGAAGTACCTCGAGGCCCATCGAAGGATCACGGGCGAGGTTCTCGTGCCCGAGCCTCAGCCCGCGACTACCGCGCCCTGATCTCTGCATCCATTCCGCCCTCCGGGTGGATGGATGTGCAATGCGCGCTTCGCTAATCGAACAATGGTTCAAGATAGGCAGCGAAGGCGAATCTATCGCATGTACGGCGCGATCCACGCCAATCGGCAATGTTCATCGTCTACAACGTCCTGATGACTGTCCTCGCTCCCTTCTGGGTGCCGTGGATGCTTTTGCGCGCGAGGCGACGAGGCGAGCAGCCCAAGTGGAGCGAGCGCACGGGCGATTACGAGTTCCAGCCTCTCAAGGATAGCAAACGCGTCTGGATCCACGCCGTGTCGGTTGGAGAGGTGGTCGCGGCAACCCCTATTCTTAAAGCGCTGAGAAACCTACTACCCGATTATGAGATCGTGCTTAGCGTCACAACGAGCAGCGGCCACCACATGGCGCGAGATCACGCCGTAGACCTTTACGATCACCTCGTCTACTTTCCCATCGACGTGCCGCGCTTCCAGCTTGCCGCGATGCAGCACGTTCAGCCGTCCGTGGTCGCAATCATGGAGACCGAGCTATGGCTGAACTTCCTTTGGGCGGCAAAGATCTTCGACGCGAAAACTCTCCTGATCAACGGCCGAATCAGCGATCGCTCCTTTGCCCGTTCGCGAAAGCTGAAGACCTACTACCGGGCCATCTTGGAGAAGCTGGATCGCGCGTTGATGCAATCGGAAAGAGACGCCGAAAAGATTCGAGAGTTGGGGGCGACCAACGTCGAGGTCCTCGGCAACGCGAAGATCGACCAGGCCGTCGAAGGGCTGCAAGCGGATCCCGAAGAGTGGCGGCGAGAGCTCGACCTTCCAGCGGAAAAGCCGGTGATCGTAATCGGCTCCACACGAGGAGAAGAGGAAGAACGCTTCGTCCTTTCGGCTCTAAAGCTCGTGGGCTTGGAGAACATCACAGTCATCCACGCCCCGCGACATCTGGAACGCGTGCCAGAACTTGTCAAGCTGCTCAAAGAAGCGGGTGTCCAGCCGGCGTTGCGCTCGCAAGGAAAGGGAGGGCAGTACGTGATTCTCGACACCTACGGGGAATTGGACGAGGTGTATTCCGTCGCCGACGTGGTCATCATCGGCGGCGGCTTCGCCGACTTGGGTGGCCAGAACCTCCTCCAGCCTCTCGCCCACGGGAAGCCGGTGCTCCACGGGCCCCACATGCAGAATTTTCGCGAGGCGGCTGACGAAGCCGATCGCTCAGGCGGAGCTCAGAGCGTCTCGACGCCAGAAGATCTCGCGCAGGCGCTCCTACAACTGATCGACGATCCGGGAGAGCGGGCTAGTCGAGGACGGGCCGCGCGGGAGCTGATTCAGAAGAGCACTGGCGCGAGCAAACGGTACGCGCAGGCGATCGCGGATGAGGCCAAGAAATTTCAGCGCACTGCTTGAGCGGCCGTCTTCACCGGACGCTCTTTGGTGGCTGCTCTGAAAGCACGTACGGCAGCCTTCCATCTTCTCCAATTGGGCGTTCTCCGGACTCTTGCCGCGAGACGTGGGGGCAAATGAGGCCGCATGTAGTTAACTTCCTTTTGGTGTCGCATCCGCTCG
>JAXDKF010000273.1:0-3570 GCA_034667265.1 Fimbriimonadaceae bacterium | reverse complement strand
GGACCATCTGGGATCGATTGAGATGACGGGATCGCTGTAGACGCCGGCATCAAGCTGGGTGTTGGTCCCGCTGGCGACATCCATGACCCAAACGATGTGCCGATTGTCGGTGTAGGCGATCTTCTTTGAGTCCGGCGACCAGTTGGGCGCATAGTAGTAGGCGGGCGGATCGCCGAGCTTTTGGAAGGTCGCCTTGTTGCTCTTCAGATCGTAAAGCGCGAGCTCCTGCGTCCCGCGCTCATCCGTGATGTACGCGACAGTGCGTCCGTCTGGGGACCACGCGGGATCGCGAGGATCGTAGCCGTCGCCCCCGGTAATCATCCTGGCGTCGCCCTTGCTCGCGGGCGCCGTAAACAGCCTGCCGCGAGCGGTCACTACCACCCTCTGGCCGGTAGGGGAGATGGCGGCTCCATTCATGTAGGGCATTAGCCGTTTGAACTCGTTGCGCACCTCGGGGAAGTCGCCGCGGATCTCGACGGGCACCTGGTGGTGGTCCTTCGTTTTCGGATCGAAGACGTTGAGGGAGCCAAGCTGCTCGTAAACGATTACGCCGGGGCCGGCGGTCGCGGACTTGATGTCGAAGCCCTCACCCTTGATCTCTTCCTTAACCTGCTTGCTGTCCGTGTCGTAGCTGTAGAGCCCAACGATTCCGTTCTTATCCGATAGGTAGTAGATCTTGTCTCCCACCCACATCGGCTGCTCGTTATTCTCGTTCTTCTTTGGGATGCCCTCCCACTTGGAATCGCTCAGGCGAGCCACCCAAATCGTGTAAGCCTGGCCGCCTCGATATCGCTTCCAGGCCTCCTCCCACTTGTAGCCGGAGACGTACGCGATCTGCTGGCCATCGGGCGAAAAGGAGCCCTGCGTGCCAGAAGGCAGAGGTACCGCTTTGGGGAAGCCGCCGCCTGTAGAAACGGTCAGCAAGCGAGGCGCTGGGTACAGCGACTGCATGCTGGACATGAATAGCACGTTCTTCCCGTCCGGAGTCCAGCCGAGGGCCGTGTCGGGAGCGGGGTGTGCAGTGAGACGCTTGGGCATGCCACCCTCGGCGGGCATGATGAAGACGTCTTGGTTGCCGTCGTACTCGCCCGTGAAGGCGATCGTGTTACCGTCTGGGGAGAAGAAAGGTCCGGACTCCATGCCGGGCGAGTTTGTAAGGCGGTTGGCCCTTCCTCCTTCCATTGGGACAGACCACAGGTCGCCGGCATATTGAAAGACGATGACGTTGCCGTTCGTGGTGGGACTGCGCATCAACAGTGGTCCAGGTTCGGGCGCGGCGGTCTGTGCGATGACAAGCATCGCGGCGAAGGAAGCGAGCATTTGCGCAGTTTAGCCGCGCACGCACGGGCGCCGGGAGGACTTTTTAGAGGACATCGCGCGGCCAGGAATATCTGCGCCACTGAATCGTTGAATGTGCGTACTGCTCCGTAAAAACTGCACGGGCCGCTCTGAGTAAGGAAGAATTTATTGTAGTTAAGCGCGCTCGACGATCATCGAGACGCCTTGGCCGACTCCGACGCAGAGGGTGCAAAGCGCAAGCTTTGTCTTTCTCCGTTGCAACTCCAGCGTAGCGGCGAGGATCAGGCGTGCCCCGGTCATGCCGAGGGGATGACCGAGTGCGATGCCTCCACCGTTCGGATTTACGCGAGGGTCGTTGTCTTGCAGCCCGAGCTCCCTTGTCACTGCGAGCACCTGGGAGGCAAAGGCCTCGTTCAGCTCGATCAGGTCCATCTGGTCAAGCGTCAAATTGAGCCGCGACAGGAGTTTGCGTGTAGAGGGCACCGGACCGATGCCCATGAAGCGCGGCTCTACGGCGGCGGACGCCATGCCGAGGATGCGCGCTCTTGGCGTGAGCCCGTGCTTCTTGACCGCTTCTTCTGAGGCTATGAGCAGGGCTGCCGAGCCATCGTTGATCCCGGAGGAATTGCCCGCTGTCACCGTGCCCCCGGCTTGTAAGGGCTTCAATTTGCTTAGGCTTTCTAAAGTGGCGTCGGGCCTAGGGTGCTCATCTTCCTTCACGCAAATGGTCTCGCCTTTCCTGCCCGGGATCTCGACGGGCGCGATCTCTTCCGCGCGGGCTGCTGCTGAGGCCGTGGAGCGTTGCTGAGAACGGAGCGCATAGGCGTCCTGGTCATCGCGAGAGATGTTTCTCTCCCGCGAGAGGTTCTCGGCCGTCTCCGGCATGGAGTCGATGCCGTACTGCTCCGCGATCTGCTTGTTCACGAACCGCCATCCAATCGTGGTGTCGTAGATCTCCGCGTTGCGGTCAAAGGCGCTCGTGGACTTTGCCATCGCGAATGGCGCGCGAGACATGCTCTCAACTCCGCCCGCGATGACCAGGTCTGCCTCGCCGGTCATGATTGCTCTCGCGGCCTGGCCCACTGCTTCCATGCCCGATGCGCACAGTCGATTGACCGTAAGGCCCGGCGTAGTCACCGGGAGACCGGAAAGTAGAACCGCCATGCGTGCCACGTTGCGGTTATCCTCGCCTGCCTGGTTTGCGCAGCCGAGGATGACTTCGTCGACGGCGTTCCAATCCACGCCCGCGTTACGCTGGATGAGCTGCTTTAGAGGATGTGCGGCTAGATCGTCGGTCCGAACGCATGAGAGCATGCCCGCGTAGCGGCCGATCGGCGTCCGGATTCCATCGCAGATAAATGCTTCTCTCATTTCCTTATTGCGCCGATGCGTAGAACTTCTCGCCGGTCAATGCCATGCGGCGCAGCAGCACGGACGCACGGTAGCGATCTTCGCCATAGGCCCGAGCCATGTTGTCGAGCACGCGGACACAATACTCCGCCCCGAATCGATCCGCCCACTGCAGGGGCCCACCCGGGAAGTTCAGCCCCTTCTGCATCGCGGTATCCACGTCATCTCTGGTCGCAATTTTCCGCAGGAGCGTGTCGCAGGCTTCGTTGATCAGCATGCAGATCGTGCGCGCCGAGAGCATGCCTGGCAAGTCGGCCACTTGCACCACCTCCTTTCCTAACGCTTGAAAGAACGCGGCTGCTTGCGCGACGTCGGTTCCAGAGGAGGCCGCCAGCGCTACCAAATTCGTCCGCGCCCAATCCAGCGACAGGTCAAACAGGACGCAATCCTTGCCATGCTCGGCCGCCATGCGGCCATCGGACTGCGAAAGGTGAAGGGCGCCCAAGCCAACGTATCCGTCACCGGGGTCATACACGACATGCATGCCCGCGGTCGTAGCCATTTCCAGAAGAACTTTGGCAGGGCCGAGCTCGCCTTTGGCCACGACATCTCTCGGTGCCTCGGCTTTCGGAAGAGTCCCAGAAAGTGGCTGCGGAGAGGAAGGATATTCATAGAAGCCCCGGCTCGTTTTTCGCCCAAGCCGCCCCGCCGCCACTCGCTCCTCAACCAACAGCGACGGACGATAACGCGGCTCCGCATAGTATGCCTCCCAGAGGCTTCGGCTCACGCTGAGATTCACGTCCAGGCCAACGAGGTCGATCAGCTCGAATGGCCCCATCTTGAAGCCGTTCGCGCGTAGTAGAGCATCCGCAGTGGCGATGTCGCACCCACCTTCCTCCACAAACTTCAGTGGCTCGGCAT
>JAXDKF010000272.1:0-4772 GCA_034667265.1 Fimbriimonadaceae bacterium | reverse complement strand
GCAGATCGAGGCCGAGCATCACGTAACGCCTTTAGAGGTTAAACGTTCTCAACGAATGATTGCGATAGGCGAAGCAGAGGCGGCCCAGGCTAAGCATGAACTCACTGAAGCCAACCTGCGGTTGGTCGTTTCGATTGCCAAGAAGTATCAAAATCGCGGTATGAGTTTCCTCGACCTTATCCAGGAGGGAAATCTCGGTCTGATGAAAGGCGTTGATAAGTTTGACTGGCGGCGTGGCTACAAGTTCTCAACCTATGCGACCTGGTGGATTCGCCAGGCCATCACCAGGTCGATTGCCGATCAGGCGCGAACCATTCGCGTTCCGGTTCACATGATCGAAGTACTCAACAAGGTCAAGACAGTTACGCGCGAGCTGGTGCGGGACCTGGGGCGCGAGCCCACCACGGAAGAAATCGCTAAAGGGATGGGAATTTCAGTCGAGAAGGTGAGCAAAGCGCTGAAGCTTACGCAACAACCTATCTCGCTGGAGACACCGATTGGCGAGTCCGGAGATTCGCAATTCGGAGATCTGATCGAAGATCGATCAACCGCCAGCCCTGCCGAGCGAGTAATCACGGCAAATCTGCGTGACGTTGCGGGCGACGTGCTGCAAACTCTGAGCCCGCGGGAAGAGAAGGTCATTCGCATGAGATTTGGAATGGACTCCGAAGGCCGTGAACGCACGCTGGAGGAGGTCGGTGAAGACTTCCTTGTTACCCGCGAGCGCATTCGGCAGATTGAAGTCAAGGCTCTCAGAAAACTTCGACACCCTTCGCGGGCGCGAGTGCTGAAGAACTTTATCGAAGGGCAGAATCAGTAAGCATTGCTCGCTCTGCGGCGCGGAGCATTCGCAAAATAGAGCAAACGAAGCGATGAGCAACATTACGAGTGCTAAGGGCAAAGGCTTAGCGGAACGGGATGTCGCGCGTTTGCAAGCTCTGCGCCTCAGATTACTGCACCTTCATCATGGGCTGCTTGAGATGGAACGGGTGAACTACGAAAAGGTGTCCGGCCGCGTAAACAGCGGAGAGCTCTTGCAGCTCGTTATCAATCACGCCCAGTTCGCCTGGCTGCGCATGATTTCTGCCCTGGTGGTTCAGATCGACGAAATGCTTGATGAAGACGAACCTGTTTTGCCCTCGAGTGTAGAGAGTTTGTTTACGCAAGCTCGTAAGCTTTTCACGGACTCGGACAATAAGGAGTTTCGAGCCAGGTATGAGGCGGCACTTCAAACTGAACCGGGCATCGTAATGGCCCATGCCGAAGTTATGAAGTTGCTGCGAGAGACAGCGTAGCCATTGCCTTCGGAGCCAATGGTCATCGTACCAACAGCCCGCTTGTCGGTTTTTGCATGGGAGTCTTCCTTCTCTTGTAACCCGCATTGCCCTCACAAGAAGCTGGGCCAGCACGGAATCTATAGCAATTGAGTTGACACGGCGGGCGTGATGACGACGCTCACAGACCGGTCCTTCGCTGCAGCTCGTCGGGGTACCTGGCCCCTTGCACTTCGATCTTTGCAGCCACGCTATCGATTTCACGCAGATCGTCCGAAGTAAGTTCGACTGAAACCGCACCGATGTTCTCTTCCAGGCGATGCAGTTTCGTCGTGCCTGGGATCGGAACAATCCCTGGCTTCTGCGCCGGTTGCTGTTTCCGAGCTTGCGCTTCTGCATTGTTTTCTCCTCAAAATAGAGGCAGATCTTATTCTGTGTCAGAGCGGGCGCCTCAAGGCTTAACCATAACTTTGAGCGCCTCCCGTTGGTTCATCGCCCGGTAGCCGTCTGGTACCTCCTCCAGACGCACAACCCGATCGAACACTTTGCCAGGCTCGATGTGTCCTTCCAGTATGTCGGGCAGAAGATCCTCGATGTACGCGCGGACAGGGGCCGGTCCGCCACTCACGGTGACGTTGTTATAAAACGCGGGCTGTGACGCCGGCATGGTCTCGTCCTGGGGAACTCCGACGCGGCCGACTGCGCCGCCCGGTCGCGCGATACTGACCGAGGTAAGCACCGACTGCTCCAGGCCGACGCACTCGAGGACAGAGTGGACGCCGAAGCCGCCGGTCAGTTCGCGTACGCGCTCCACTGCCTCGTCGCCCCGCTCACTCACCACTTCTGTAGCGCCGAACTCTCGGGCAAGCGCGATCCGATCGGCATGCCGACCAAGGATGATGATTCGCTCTGCTCCGAGCCGCCGCGCGGCAATCACGCCACACAAGCCGACGGCGCCGTCTCCGACGACAGCGACTGTCTTACCAGGACCCACCCTGGCTGCGAGAGCCGCGTGATGGCCCGTGCCCATTACATCTGAAAGCGTCAGAAGCGAAGGCATCAGTGCGTCGTCTTCGCCAACCGGCAGAACAAAGAGTGTTCCGTCTGCCTGGGGGACGCGCACCGCTTCGGCCTGTGCTCCGGCAATCTCGGCGGTGCCGAAGAACCCTCCGTGCACGCATGACGTTTGGAGTCCTTCGTGGCAGAACTCACAGGTGCCATCCGAGAACGCGAAAGGCATGATGACGAGATCACCGACTTTGATGGAGCGAACGTCAGCCCCGACCGCTTCGACGACGCCGATCGCTTCGTGGCCCATGACCCGGCCCGTCTCGCTTTGTTCCATTGTCTTGTATGGCCATAGATCGCTGCCGCAGATGCATGCGCGAGTGACAGTGACGAGAGCGTCGGTTGGCTCGATAAGGCGGGCGTCAGGAACGTTTTCGATACGAACGTCGCCGGCGCCAAACATGACAGTTGCACGCATAGTGAGTTACCTCTGGTTTCCAGTCCCCCTGACTTCATCGAACGCTAGCGAGGTCGACAGGTCGCGGAACGCGTCGATTTGCTGCTGAAGCGCCGCCACCACCTGCTCTGCGGTGCCAATAGCATCTGCGCCTGCAATGAAGCGGCGGGGCGGCTTTTCCTGACTCGAGATCGTAATCAGCGCCCGGGCGAGCTTGGCCGGATCGCCGGATTGCTGACCGCTCTGGCCTTTCCAAAATTGCATCTGCTGCGCTCGGCGCTCGTTGTAGTCCTCGATAGGCCGCTCTGCGAAATTCGTTGACTCCTCAGTGAGAAGCTCAGTGCGGAAGAAGCCCGGATTCACAATGATGGTATCGATGCCAAACGGTTCGACCTCAGCCTGTAGCGACTGCATCCAGCCCTCGAGGCCGAACTTCGACGCGGCGTACGCCGTACCGAACTCAAAGCCGACAAGTCCCGCACTTGACGAGATCGAGATAATCTGTCCCGAACGCTGTTTGCGCATGACCGGCAGGACAGCACGGGCTACGTTCATCGGCCCGATGAGGCTTGTCGACAGCTGCAACTCTATCTGCTCCGGGGTCAGCTCCTCAAAGTAACCTGCATAAAAGCTGGCGGCATTGTTGACGAGCACGTCTATGCTGCCGAACTGGTCAACAGCAGACTTTACGGCAGCTTCGGCATCTACCGGCTTTGTAACATCCAGTTTTACAACCAACAGGGCTTGAGCCTCACCAAGCGCTTGGCCCACCTTGTCGGTATTCCGGCCAGTGGCAACGACTTTGTTGCCTGCGGCCAGAGCCGCCTTCGCGATGTCGACGCCCAAGCCGCGCCCTGCGCCGGTGATAAACCAAACTTTACTCATCACAATCCTCCTCTTATTCCTTCCCAAATGAAGCTTGGTATTGTTCGTCGCTGACCTTCTCCATCCACTCGACGGTCTTGCCGTTAAGGTGTTCCAGCACCGCGATGTGGGTCATCGCCGTCCTTGAAGTGGCTCCGTGCCAATGCTTTTCACCCGGTGGGCACCAGATCACATCGCCCGGATGGATTTCCTCTTTCGGGCCACCCTCGCTTTGCACCCACCCACATCCCGATGTAACGATCAGGGTCTGCCCAAGCGGATGCGTGTGCCATGCTGTCCGAGCGCCGGGCTCGAACGTAACACAGACAGCGAGCACGCGTGCAGGAGCCGGCGCCTGAAACAGTGGGTCAATCCGCACAGCGCCGGTAAAATACTCCTCAGGTCCTCTGCCGGATGGCTGTGAGCCACTTCTTTTGAGTTCCATTTCTTAATCCCTCCCTTATTAGCCTGCGAAGGCAGGCGGAGAATAGCTCCTCAATTCCTAAGAAATCGTTCCTCCTTTCCAAACGCCCCGGTGCAGTTCAGTTTCTAACTTTTGAGCCAAAGCTCGGCGGATTAGGTTTCCTGCGAACGATTCTTCACAGCTCCCCTGATATTCAGGACGGCAAGGCAGACCTGCAAGATAATCAGCGCATACGCTCTATCTCGCAGCCCCCAGATAATCCAAAGCACATTGCTTAAGAGGAATAACCAGAATCCCCAATTCCTCTTGAACTTTCTTTGAGAGGCTATCATCCAGGCCGCGACAACTGTCACCAACATGGCCGGCCATTGAATGATGTTAAGGAGAGTCATTTCAAAAATCGCCCGCACCCATCCTACCGGCCGGCATTTTCGCTATACGGCAAGTCGTCAGTAATGGGCATTCGTCTAAATTCCAGGCGCTTGTCTTTGATCGGGGATGCCGAACTGCTCCTCCGGAGGATCAATACAGTTGTCGCAGGTTCCGCATCGCTCTTCTTCCATCTGTTCCCCAAAGTAGTCATGCAGGACGCGCCAGCGGCAAGCGGCGCTTTGGCCGTATTGCATCATCCGCTCCAGCTTTTCCCGATCCTTCGCGGCCTTCTCTTCCGAGAGATGTGCCAGTTCTTCCAACTCCCTGCGGTCCACCCCAGTACGCAAGAGGCGAAACCGACTCCCCCGCAATT
>JAXDKF010000271.1:0-3655 GCA_034667265.1 Fimbriimonadaceae bacterium | reverse complement strand
TAGGTCCTTTTAGTGCACATAGGTCAATGAGATTGCAATGCGGCTTGGGAATCGACGCAAATTGCCGCTTCTGGCCGCAGATTGTTCTGCGTTGTTCGGAAGAGAGTCCCGATGTGGCGCGTGCAGCAACGAGGGCCAAGTGGCCTACCCAACAAACCGGGACTCGGTGAATACTGATCTCGGTATGCGCACACGGGTTATATTCTTCGCCGCCTTGCTTGCGGTCCTTCCTTCCGCCTTGGCTCAGCAGCCGATCGACCAGGCTGCCGCGCTCGAGAAGGTCAAGCAGGAGATTCAAGCGGGTCAGAAGAAATACTTCGTGCCCGGAGTCTCTATCGCGATCATCAAGGATGACAAGGTCGTGCTGCTCACCGGCCTCGGATACCGAGACCTCTCCGCCAAGAAGCCCGTTACCGCCGACACTCTTTTCGCCATCGGCTCCACGACCAAAGCATTCACTTCGATGCTCACGGCCATGGCTGTAGACGAAGGCAAGCTGAAGTTCACAGACTCGCCCAAGAAGTATTTGCCCTACTTCCGCATGTCGGACCCTGACACCGACGCCAAGATCACCATCAGCGATCTCCTTTCCCATCGCTCAGGCCTTCCGCGAACCGATTTGATCATGGTTGCGGGAGACCTCTCGAGCGAGGATCTGATCTGGAACGTGACCCGGGCCAAGCCCACTGCCAAGCTCGGCGAGAAGTGGCAATACCAGAACATCATGTTCGTGGCCGCCGGCGAGATCCTGCATGCAGTCAACAAGGATCCTTGGAGCGCGCAGGTGAAATCCCGGATCCTCGATCCCTTAGGAATGACTCACACCAATATGTCGGTGCCCCAAACGATCGCGGACCCAGACCACTCGCTGGGCTATGCAGGCACTCCCGACTACAGGGCTTTGCCGATGCGGGCCCTAGACTCGGCGGGCCCGGCGGGCGCGATCAACTCAAGCGCCAAAGATATGGCGGAATGGATACGCTTTCTGCTCCGAGGCGGCGAGGCCAACGGCAAGCAACTCGTCTCGAAGGAAAACTACGCGGAGCTGTTCAAGCCGCGCATCTCGGTCTTCGGAAACCTGTCGTATGGCTACGGCTGGATGCTCGACGATTGGAACGGGCACAAGGTCTACCAGCACGGCGGCAACATCGATGGCTTTAACGCGCAGGTCGGACTCATGCCGGACCAACACCTCGGTGTGGTGGTCCTCACGAACGTGTCAGGCAGCCCGCTCTCCAGCGAGACCATGCAAGGCGTTTGGAAGAACCTGGTTGGGGAGCCCGCGAGCACTACCAAGATCGTCGCGCTTGAGAATCCCGACCAGGAAGTAGGCACGTACCATCTGGAGATCGCGAAGCTCGATTTCGTGGTCACTCACGAGGGCAACAAGCTCTTCGTCAAGCCGTCCGGCCAGCCCAAGATGGAGCTCCAACCGCTGGGCGATCGGCGCTACAAGGTCGCTCCGCCTGCGCCAGATCAGGTCTTTATGAGCTTCCGTCCAGAAAAGGACAACCTCAAAGTGACGGAGGCCGAATTGGAGCAGGCCGGAGCCAAGTTCACAATGAAGGCGCCCAAGGCCTATGAGCCGCCAATTACGGTTGACGCACTGATGGAGAAAGCGGTGGCCGCTGCCGGGGGGCTCTCGAACCTCCGCAAAGTCAAAACGCTTAGCTACCGCTACCTCTACGACATGGAGTCGCAAGGTGTCAAAGCTTCGGGCGTGATCACAAAGATGGCGCCGAACACACAGGCCGATCTCGCCGTTCTCTCAGCCTCGGGCCGACGCCTTGGATGGTATCGCCTCGCCTACGATGGTAAGCGAGCGGTAGAAGAAGCGAGCTTCTCGCCGACAGAGGAGAAGGGGGGCACGGAGCTGGCGGACATCGCGCTCGATTCGGCCATGTTCCAGGAGCTGAATTGGCATGAGCTCTTCCCGAGCATCCAGATCACGGGCACCGAAAAGGTCTCTGGCGAAGAAGCCTTCGTCGTCGAAAAGAAGCCAGCGGTGGGGAGCAAAGTCGTGGACTACATTTCCACAACAACCTTCCGCCTACTCAAGCGAATCTCAGGCTCTGGCGCTGCAAAGGTGACCGACGTCTACAAGGACTACAAAGAGGTCCAGGGCGTGCAGATCCCAATGACGGTCGTACGCGACACCATACTCGGAGGCGTTGGGACGCTCACGGTCATGGACCTGCAGATCAACGGGACGATCGATCGCGCGTTGCTGAGCACGGGCCCGCCAGCGAAGTAAAGGGATTACGACTGAATGGGAATCAACACAACGGCTCGGCGTCGGCCGTTGTGGATGCCGTAGCCCGCGATCATGCCTGCGCGGTTGACGGAATTCGCCGACAGGATCTGCCACCCGCGGGTGTTCAGCTGGTCGTCGATGAATGCAAAGCCGTTCTTAGGATCCCAGACAAATGCTCGGCTCATGTCGCTGATCGAGGTGCCCACAACCGTATCGGCGTAGTTGAGCGCGAAGGGGTAGATCGAACCGACGCCGTTGATCCGGACCATTTGCGCGGGCGTAAACAGATACGCTTTGCCGATCTGGCTGACCAAAACGTTGCCCTTGTCGCTTATCGCGGTCGCGTAGGCAGGGGCAGTCCGGGATGAGCCGCCCGCCAGCATCCGGACGCTGCCGTTCTTCCGTCTCAAGAAGGCGCGGCGGTCAACGTATCCCACGATGTCTCCTCGGGCGTTGATACCGGTAGCGAAGCTGGTCGAATCTTCTTCGAACAGGTCCGTCCACTCGGAGTCGTCATCTCCCGAGGGCCATGCGAATGCGCTCTCCAACGCGAATGAATAGCCGTCAATGCGATATCCCACCGCCTGGTTGCGTTCGTTGACGCAGCTCGCAACTGCGCCGTGGGGCGCCCATGCGATGATGTGCCGCTCCAGGTTCATATCCCACAGCACGGCGTTCATTGCGGGGTCTTGGTCGAGTGCCGCCCCGGCGATCACACCCGCGTTGGTGATCCAGGTTGCTATGCTGCGCCTGGCCCACGGATCGATCCTGACCGTGCCTGCTTGCGACGTCCACATGAAGCCTTGTGTGTGGCCGTCCGCGTATTGGACGTTGCCCACCACGACTCCAAAGTCGTTGACGCAATTTGCGTAGCTGAGAACCCCGCCCAATGCTCCAACCTCCACGGCTCTGTAACGCACATGGTCGCCATATGCTAGTGGCGCCAACAGACATAGCGCGAAGCAGCCTAGACGACGCAAAAGAGAAAAGGGTGATGCCGCCATAGACTTTAGGGATTGAACTTTAATTGTAACTAACAGGCAATGCGTTCCGTTCCCCATTTAGACGAACGGAAGACGATCTCTAGAGCAACTGTTTTCGGGAAGGCTTCTGACCCCGCGGGATCTCCAAAGGCGCGGCAACCTCTCGCTTGAGGACGATTCTTGGAATGCCCATTGCCAACATCATGAAAAAGATGAAGAAGCCGCCGCCCACATTCGCTGCCTGGAAATTGATCCGCTCGCCCGGATCGATGTCGAATGCGATGCGCTTGCTCTTGAAAACGCGATTGAATGCCTGGATCGTGTGGCTGCCTGCGCGCACGCGGATCTCCACGATCTGTTTGAAATCTGCGGATGCGGCAAACTCGCCATCCACATAGAGCAGAGCTTCCCGATATCC
>JAXDKF010000270.1:0-6160 GCA_034667265.1 Fimbriimonadaceae bacterium | reverse complement strand
GAGGAGGACCGATTCCTGAACGGTATGGCGGCCGCAGCGTTGGAGCAGGCCGAGACGCCTCCTAACCTAGAGTTGAGTTTCCTGACCGTAGACGTGGAAGCGGTCCTGGATCGCGAGAAGCTCAGCGCTCTTCCCGCCGTGCTCTTCAAGCGTGCAATGCGGCTCGTGGCAGGCGTGCTTGGCGCGTCGCTTTCATCGGAGCAGACCGACCTGCTGCTGACGGGAGTGGCAGAGCAAGAGAAGGGAAGCGTCACGGCCGAGGGCGGAGATGTCGTAATCGAGTGGGACAAGGAACGGGTGCATGCTCGTCAACTAGCCCTCACCGTGCCTTTTAGGAGCCCCTTGACGGCTCCCGGGGAAACCATTAGCGAAGAGTTCGGTTGGACCCTGCAGGCAGATAACGGCACGTACGCGGGGAATAGGCCCATTCGAGCGGCACTTGAAACCGCAGTGGACTTAGAGAGAGTCAAAGGACCGTTGCACTTTCGTACCTCGCAGCCGGGCGACTCTATGCAGCCTTACGGGTTCGAAGGAACGAGAAAGCTGAGCGATTTACTATCTGAGGCGAAGTTGACTAAAGCAGCGCGAGCAAGACTGCCGATTATCTGTGATATGGTCGGTCCGCTATGGGCGCCCGGCGTGTGCCTGGATAGCCGTGCGGCGCCGACAAACGGAACCTCGCGTGTATTGAACTTGAGGTTTGGGCCAAGCGAACTAGAGCCCAAGGCATAATGAGCAACGCCATGTTGGGTCGAGACGTAGCCTAGACCAGAGAACATTTTGGAGTTGATTTGAACAAGACAGGCAAATTACTATTCGCGATCCTGATCTTCGCGCTCCTGATCGTCGCGATAACGAACCTGGCCGGCCCTGGCGCGGGGTTCTTGAGCAAGGCTCCGGAGCCTTGGACTTACAGTGACCTCACAACGCGGATCAACGAAATCAAAAGCGTAGAGATCCAGCCGGACACGCGAAATATTTCAGGCGAGCTGAATTCGGGCGTGAAATTCACGTCTCGTGGGTTCCCTTCGGAGAGCCCAAGCTGGTCAGATTTGCTGAACAAGCTCCAGGGAAGAACCCCGCCAGTTCCGATTACCGTCAAGGATCCGCCCGCGTTGCAGAACGTGTTGGCCCTGCTCTCGGTGATCGCGCTGCCGATCATGCTCTTCGCTTTGGTCTACTTCCTGCTGCTCAGACCGGCGCAGATGGGCGGAAACCAGGCGCTCAGCTTCGGACGCAGCAAAGCCAAGAGGGTTGGCGAATCCGGGCCGAAGATCACTTTCGATGATGTTGCCGGCATCGATGAGGCCAAGCAAGAGCTCTTCGAGATCGTCGACTTCCTCAAGAACACCAAGAAGTACGCAGCCTTGGGCGCCAAGATTCCGAAAGGCATCCTCCTGACAGGACCTCCCGGCGTGGGTAAGACGCACCTCGCGAGAGCCATTGCGGGCGAGGCTGGCGTGCCGTTCTTCCACATCAGCGGATCGGACTTCGTGGAAATGTTCGTGGGTGTGGGCGCTGCCCGAGTTCGAGATTTGTTCGAGACCGCTAAGGCACATCGGCCCTCCCTCATTTTCGTGGACGAAATCGACGCCGTCGGTCGCCAGCGTGGCGCCGGCCTCGGCGGCGGCCACGACGAGCGGGAGCAGACGCTCAACCAGCTTCTCGTCGAGATGGACGGATTCGATCCTAATAGCGGCGTCATTTTGATTGCCGCCACGAACCGGCCAGACGTTTTGGACCCGGCCCTTCTGCGGCCTGGCCGCTTCGACCGCCAGATCGTGGTCGATGCGCCCGACGCCGTCGGACGTGCAGCGATCCTGAGGATCCACGCGAAGGGCAAGCCGCTGGACAACGACATCGACATCGAAGTCCTCGCAAAGAGGACGCCTGGATTCACGGGCGCGGATCTCGCGAACATGCTCAACGAAGGCGCGCTACTTGCCGCCCGCCGTGGCCACAGCAAAGTTATGCAAGTGGATTTGGAAGAGGCTCTTGACCGCGTCATGGCTGGCCCGGAGCGCCGCAGCCGTATCATCGATTCGAAGGAACGCGTGGTGCTTGCGTACCACGAGGCCGGCCACGCGATCGTTGGCGAAGTCCTCGAGCACTCCGATCCCGTTCACAAGGTGACAATCCTGCCGCGAGGCATGAGCCTCGGCTCGACCATGTACCTGCCGGAGCAAGACAAGTATTTGATCAGCAAGAACCAGTTGCTCGATCGAATCTCGACCGCTCTGGGAGGGCGTGTTGCGGAAGAGATCGTGTACGGCGAGGTCTGGTCCGGAGCGGCCAACGATCTCGAGCATGTCACCCGCATCTCGCGCGCTATGGTGTGCGAATACGGCATGAGCGAGAAGCTCGGCACGCTTGCTCTTGGCAAGCGAAGCCACAATCCGTTCCTTGGACGAGACTATTCGGACGAGCGCAACTATTCGGAAGATATCGCAAAGATGATCGACGAAGAGGTTCACGCGATAGTCGAGAAATGCCACTCGCGAGCTGCGGAGATCCTGATGACGTATCGCGAGCCGTTGGACGCCGTCGTTCAAGCGCTGTTGGAGCGTGAGACGCTCAACCGCGAAGACTTCCTGGCCGTCATGAGAGGCCAGCCGCTGGAGCCGAGAGCTCCGGCAGCCGCGACCCCTACTCTGGAAGCCCCTCAACGCGAGGTGGAGCGTACGGCCAAGCAAAGCCCCATGCCTCCGCGGCTCGAGCCCGGTCCCGCGTAGAAATGCGGGGGTCAACTTAAGCCAGAACGCCCTCGATCATTTTGATCGAGGGCGTTCTGACGTATACACGCGACCTCCAATACAAAGCTGCATCGATAGCTTGGAATAGCAATGCAGCCAACCTGGAATGCAACGTTATGAATGCTGTGTTATACTGCACCGGGGAGGCTAATTGACGCCGATTTTGGACGCGGAAGCTCTGTTCCAAAGAGGGTTCGATCTTCGTTGTGAAGGTCGTTATTCAGAGGCAAAGGCGGAGCTGCAAAAAGTTCTTCAGGTCGATCCCGACCACGTCGACGCAAAGTGGCAGTTGGGACTCATTCAGGGCTTCGAAGGCGACTTCGACGGCTCCCTGGCGACGTTGCAGAGCCTTGCCGGCGCTAACCCGAACCACACGGATCTTCGCTATGACCTCGCTATGACCCAGATGATGTTGGGGTCGTATGCGGAGGCCTGCGAGAATCTGCGCATCGTCCTGCAGCAAGACCCGAATCACGAGAAGGCCAACCGCCAGATCGGCTATTGCTAAAAAGCATGGGCTGGATCAGGCGTTGGTGGCCCATCCTAGTCCTCGCCGCCGCACCTCTCCTTCCGTTGTGGCGCGCCGTGTTTCTTGGCGAGGCGATCGGACCTTTCGATCAGTTTCACGCGATGCCGCCCTGGAACGGGCCCGCCCCTTCGCAGCCATGGGATGTGCTCCAAGCGGATGCAGTCCTTCAATTTGCGCCTTGGCGCTCCATGGTCTTCGAGGCTTGGTCCCACGGGCAGATGCCCTTCTGGAATCCGTACCAGCTCCTCGGCACGCCTTTGCTGGCCAACTCGCAGTCCGCCGGGTTCTATCCGTTGCACATCGCGATGGGAGTGCTTCATGTGCCGCTCTACGCGGCGATGACTTTTCTGGCCTGGTTCCATTTGTTCTGGGCAGGGCTGGGCATGTACGTTCTCGTGCGGCGACTCGGCGGCGTCAGGCTTGGCGGGGTGATCGCGGGCGTCTCCTTCTCGCTTTCCGCTTTCATGATTTCGTGGTCTGCATTGCCGAGCGTCACCACTACGGTGTCTTGGCTGCCCTGGGTCCTCGCCTGTGTTCTTGGGATTTTTCAAACCAATGCGTTTTGGGGAATTGCCGAGCACCCTCAGTTCAAACCGGAATCCGCGCGGGCTGAGCAACTAGTTGATGCGGCTAACAAAAATGTTGGTGCCCGGCGATTGTGGACGGTGGGCCTTGCTTTGTCCACAGGCATGATGGTGCTTGCCGGTCACCTGCAGTTCGTCGCCTTTGGGATGATGGCTTGCGTTGTCGTACTAGCTGGACTGTTCTGCGGGCAGGCCGGGCTGTTGCGTGGCAGGAAGAACTGGACCATAGGGCCCGCTTTGGCTTCTGCTGGACGATGCGTTTTCGCGCTGGCGATCGGCTTTGCACTTGCCGCGCCACAGCTCTTGCCGGTCCTGGAATTCAGCAAGCGCTCGCATCGTCGCTCCGCGCCCACGGCCGAGGGTTACTCGTCGTATGTGGCCACCGCCATCAAACCCTTTGAAGTCGTGGGAATCGTGTTTCCAAAGATGCTCGGCGATCCCAGCGCCTATGCACCTGGAGTGAACATTCCCAGTGGTCTGCCGGGCTTCTGGCTGCAGTTCGTAAAGCGCGGAGGCAACTTTGCGGAAAGCGCGTTCGCAATTGGTCCTGTGGTGTTGCTTCTGCTCTTTCACTTCTTCGGGAGGAAACGTTTCGGCACTGAGGTCTGGGCGGTAATGGCGTGCGGCGTGCTCGGCGTTTTGATCGCGTTCGGCACGCCGCTGGATCGCCTGCTCTATTTCGGGGTGCCGGGATGGAGTTCCACCGGCTCGCCGGGACGCGCGGCCGTGCTGTTCGTGCTCTCAGCGTGCGTTCTGGCGGGCTTGGGCGTGGAGTCCTCCTCGCGCGCGAGCAAATTCTCGCCATTAATGCCGTTCTTGCTGATTGGTGTTGGCACGTTGCTCGCGACGCCTCTTGTCCTTGCCGCCGCGCGCCCGTTCGTTCCCGCATTGGATGACCTGTTTGGGCTCTACCAAGGCGTTTGGATAAGCGCGGCTTTTCAGGGTTTTGCGACGTTGCTCGTAGTGGGCGCGGTCGCGCTTTACGCCGCCAGAAACGGACGGAATTGGAAGCCGCTCATGCTCGCCGTCTCAGTCCTGCCCGCGCTGCTGGCCTGGGGAGTGCTCCGAACCGGAGACGCTTCTTTTCTCAAAGCCGCGGCACCGCCCAGGACGGAAAGATCTGCGTTCCTCAACGATCGATGGAATCTCTTCTACAGGCCCAACGCGTTCATGCCGCCCAACTTAGCCGCGCTTACCCGCCAGGTGGACGCCGCAGGTTACGATTCGCTGCTGGACGCGGAGACCAAGAAGATCCTGGATGAGGTGAACGGCGGGGACTCGTCGCCTCCGGAGAACGGCAACATGCTTTTCCTGAAGCTGGGGCTATCCCGATCGTCGCGTCTCCAGGTGCTCGAGGCGATAGGCGTCAGCAGCGTCCATTGGTGGGACCGTGGAGGAATGCAGAGTGACCCCAACATGGTGTTGGGCAGCCTTTCGCGGCGCCGAGCAGGGATGAAAGGAGGCGAGCCCGCCTGGGTCATCCTGGATGGGTACGACCGCACCATCGTACGAGCCGACGGCCCCGGCATGCTCATCCTCCGGGATCGCAACATGCCTGGATGGACCGCTAAGGTTGACGGAACGCCGGCTCAGATCCTCCCTGGCCGCTTTCGAGAGGTAAGGATCACCGGTGGCAGTCACAGGGTGGAGTTCCGCTACTGGCCCCCCGCCTTAACCATCGGCCTGTGGCTGCTGGCAGCGGGGACTGTGGCCTTGGCGTTTCTCCTGGTTCGGGCCCTGGTGTTTCAACCTAAAAGAAATACTCAGATGTAACGCTGGCGGGATTTGTGAACGTTTGATAGAATGTTAACGTGCTTGCGTTGAGCGCACCCTCCCAGCCCTCATGAGTCACCCCGCTTTCCTGCCCGAGTTACAAGATGCCCCGCCACGAACCGCCGGTGGCTGGAAAGTAACCATCTATAACAACGACTACACGGCGCAAGAGGACGTGTTCGACGCCTTGATCCGCGCAACTCAATGTGACTTGCAGGAAGCGCAAATCGAGATTTGGGAGGCCGAGGCGTACGGAAAAGCGCCCGTGCATTTTGCGGGCCGCCAAGAATGCGAGATGGCCGCGCAGATCATTTCCGGCGTCGGCGTGAAGACGGAGGTGACACCCGAGTGGGATGCCTAGATCTCAAATATCAGGGGCCAGCCACCATCGAGGCTCCGCAGAAACGCGAGTCAGATTTGGAGCAGACCGATCCCGGATGGATCGTAACCGTCTATAACAACGACTACAACACCTACGATGAGGTGACCCACATCCTCATGCTCGCAACGGGGTGCACGCG
>JAXDKF010000269.1:0-7265 GCA_034667265.1 Fimbriimonadaceae bacterium | reverse complement strand
GAGCTTGGCGTCGGCAAGGAAGCGCATGAGCTTGCCGGGGAAGGCGCGATACTCATCGCCCGCGCGCCAATGAGCCATCGCCGGCACGACCATCGTCGCGAAAAGCGCGAGGAGCGTGATGACCACGCTCATCTCCACCAGGGTGAAGCCTCGTTTACGCAGAGTCTGTACCTTCGGTAACATCCGCGACATCACCTTGGCCACCGGGCTGTCCGTCCTTCCCATACGACTCGACAAGGAAGTCGACGCCGCTGGGACCTGGGCTCTGATATTGATACGGGAAGCCCCACGGATCGGGAGGGATGGGTTTCTGCAAGTACGGCCCCCGCCAGCTCTTGGCGTCCTGAGGCGCGGCTCTGAGAGCCTCCAGACCCTCCTCGGTCGTGGGATACCTGTCGTTGTCCAAGTGAAACGCTTGAAGCGCGCCACCGAGCTCCGCGATGTCCGATGCGGCCTTCGCGCGTTTGGCATCACCGGCCTTTCCTACCACTCGAGGCACGATGAGCGCCGCCAAGATGGCGAGGATGAGAATGACGACCATGAGCTCGATGAGGGTGAAACCCTTCTTGGCCCGTCGCCTGTCGTTCCGAATCATCTGCAAATTTCCTCCAACTTCTTTCATCTCCTAAATTCCTCTTCGCGCGTTTCGCTCAACGCTCTCAGCGTCTTGCTGTTCACCGCTCTAGGTCGTGTGCTTTGCGGTTCCCTCAACACTTAACGCTTTCCGCTTCCCCTACTTCACCAAATCCTGCGCCTGAACGATCGGCAGGATGACCGACAGCACGACGAAGCCGACGATCGCGCCCATCGTGAGCAGGATAAGCGGCTCGACCATCGAGGTCAGCCTACGCAGGCCGTTGTCAACCTCGAAATCCAAACTGTTCGAGACGCGCGTAAGCATCTTGGGCAGATCGCCGGTCTCTTCTCCGATCGCCACCATATGCGTCAGAACGGGCGGAAAATGGCCCGCATCGCGCATGGCCTCTGCGATCGGCCTTCCTTCGCGAACCTGGTTCTCCACTTCGTTTGCGCCCGCAGCAAACGTGCGGTTACCCGCCGCGAGCCCGGCTAGTCGTAGCGATTCCAAGATGGGCACGCCGCCAAACACCAACGTCCCCAAGATGCGAGCAAACCTCGACACGACGGCTTTCGTGATTACCGGGCCGACGACCGGCATCCGCATCAGATAGGCATCTCTCGCAGTAGCCCCAGCTTCTGTAGCGACCCACGCGCGATAGAGGAGCACCAGCCCGACTATTCCGCCGATGATAAACAAGCCGTAGTTGGTTGCGAAGGCGGAGATCGCCATCAGCGCCTTCGTCGACGCCGGCAGGTTGCCGCCCAGATCCTTGAATACGGTAGCGAGCTTCGGCAGCACATACGTGACCATGAAGATGATCACGAACACGGCGAAGGAAGCGAGAATGATCGGATAGACGAGAGCGGAAACGACCTGGCCCCTGCGGGTGACCTCTTTCTCCTGGAAATCCGCGAGACGATCGGTAACCTCTGCAAAGTGGCCGCTCGCCTCTCCCGCCCTGAGCGTCTGCGTGTACACCGGCGGAAAGACTTTGGGGTGCATGGCGAGCGCGTCGGAAACTGGGAGTCCGGCGCGGACTTCCTGAAGGGCTTGCTCGGCGATCTGGGTCAAGCGTGGGCTCTCGGATTGTTCGGCAACGACTTGGAGAACTCGGTCGAGGGGCAGACCGGCAGCGGCCAAGTCAGCGAGCCGCCGCGTAAACAGCGCCACATCGCCTTTGCCGATGCGAGCGCTACCGATTCTGCGCTCTTCCGCCTTGCGAACCGATTCTCGGAGCTCCAGCACCATCCGGCCCTGGGCGAGCAAGTTGGCGATGGCTGCGTCTCGGTCGGCCGCATCCACATAGCCTGTGGCGCGGCGCCCCGCAGGATCCAGAGCGGTGTAGGCAAACGTCGTCATACGACTTCACGCTGGCAGACGCGCAAGACCTCTTCCGGCGTGGTGCGACCGGCCAATACGGCGAGGCGGCCGTCGCCGATCAAGGTGCGCATGCCCTGGTGCTCGATGGCATGGGTTCGCATCTCGTTGGAGGAACGTCGCTCGACAGTCATGCGCCGGATTGGTTCGTCCACCGTGAGCATCTCAAAGAGGCCCTGGCGACCTTTGAAGCCCGTGCCTTGACACTTCTCGCAACCCTTGCCTGCGCGGACCGTCGGGTTGGCTGCGCTATCCGCCTGTGTGATTCCCACAGCGCGCAGCGTTTCGGCGGAAGGGAAACTCGGCTCGCCGCAGGTTGCGCAGACACGACGGACGAGCCGTTGTGCGACCACGCCGACGAGCGAGCTTGCGACAAGGTAGGGCTCAACGCCCATGTCGAGCAGTCGAGTGATCGCGCCCGGGGCATCGTTGGTGTGCAGCGTGGAGAATACGAGGTGGCCGGTGAGCGCGGCGTGGATGGCGATCTCGGCCGTCTCATGGTCGCGGATCTCACCGACCATGATCACGTCCGGGTCCTGGCGGACGATGCTTCTCAAACCGTTGGCAAACGTGAGTCCGATGTTGGGCCGGACTTGGATCTGTCCGATGCCCGCGACCTGATACTCGACAGGGTCTTCGATGGTGAGAATGTTCGTTGTCGGAGACCAGATCTCCTGGAGCGCCGCATAAAGGCTCGTCGACTTTCCACTGCCCGTAGGGCCGGTCACGAGAACGATGCCATGCGGAATGTGGATCAGCCGCTTGAATTTCTCAAACGTGTCTTGCTGCATGCCCAGCTCGGTGAGGCCGATGACGGCGGTGGTCTTATCGAGGATTCGCATGACCGCGCGCTCGCCGTAGACGGTGGGCACGATAGAAACGCGGACGTCGATCGAGCGGCCGGCGATAGTGATCCGAATACGGCCGTCTTGCGGCAGGCGCCTTTCCGCGATGTTCATCTCGCCAAGGATCTTCAGGCGCGAAACGACGGCGGCGTGCATGCGCTTCGGCGGGTGCATGACGTCGGTGAGCATGCCGTCAACTCGGTAGCGCACTTTGAGGTCGCGCTCATACGGCTCGATGTGGATGTCGCTCGCGCCATCGCGCACGGCCTGGGCAAAGATCAGGTTGACGGTCTGGACGACGGCGGTTTCCCCCGCCATCTTCTGGAGGTCGGCGAGGTCGGTCGTGTCATCGATCTCGGCGGCGCCTTCGTCCCCGGAAAGGTTGGCGAGGATCCGCTCGAGGAAGTACTCCTCGATGCGCTCGCGGATAAGGCTCGGATCGGCGAGCACGGCCCTGACCGGAATGTGCAGAAGGATGCCGAGGTCGTCGACGGCGGTAAGGCCATCGGAGCTCCCCATCGCGACGACCAGCGTGTCTCCATCCATCGCGAGAGGCAGCACCTGGTTGCGCAGCGCGAACTCGCCAGGAGCAAGCTGGAGAACCTCCTCTTCGGGCTTCACGATCTGGAGGTCTACGAACTCGTAGGCGGCACTATCGATGGCGCTTTGCAGGATGTCTTCTGGGCTGGCAATGGCGGGTTGCATATCCATTCAGGGAACCTCAGGCGATAACGGCCAAGCCAATGATTTGTTCACTCGAAGTACCGGCGGCCTGAGACCGGAATTCAATACTTTGTACGTTAGCGGATCGGTTCCAGTTTAGGCGCATTCGTAGTTTGCGGCACGTTTGGCATTCTCACAGCCTTCAGGTTCGAACCGAACGCCCGCGCAAATACGTTGCACTCAGTAACACAGGGACTTCGCGCCCCAGGAGATCGCAATGCGCACTCATATTCTTATAGCCGCGGCCGCCGCGCCGCTTATCGTCGTTCAACTCTCAGGCTGCTCACGAGCAGTGGCCGAGGCCCAGGAGGCCAAGCCCGCTCCTGTGCAGCGAGCGGTGGAGCTGACCATCTATCCCGACGACTTCACGCTCGTCCATGAGAGGAGACCTGTCCAGCTCCAGATCGGAACGCAGAAAGTCCAGCTCACGGATGTCAGCAAGCAGCTCGATCCGCGCTCGGTCATGCTCGATTGGGCGAACGCGCCCGACCTGCCGGCACCGACTTCGAACAGCTACGACCTTGGCGTGAACAATGGGACCGAGCTGATGAAGCGCTATCTTGGCCAGCAGGTCGAGCTCGTTCGGTACGACAGCAACGGCGGAGAGTCCAACCGGGAGAAAGGCACGCTGATGGTGTCGAACGACGGCCAGACCGTGATTAAGACAGGCGACAAGTTCCTCATCAATCCGCCGGGCACCATCGTTGCGCCCACCCAGAGCGACATCGTTACGATTCCGCAGTTGGCTGTGCAAGTCGACAGCCCGCGAGCTGCTTCCGTGGACCTCAATGTTTCCTATCTCACCCGCGGCCTGTCGTGGGGCGCGGACTACGTCGCTGAGCTCCTGCCGAGCGACGACGCAATCTCGCTCCAGTGCTGGGCGACGATCACGAACAAAACCGGGGCCACATTCCCGAATGCAAAGGTCACGCTTATGGCGGGCCAGCCCAATAGGGCGGCAAGGAAGGCTCGCAATCTGGCGTACGGGACCTCAGACGTCATGGCTACCGAATCCCAATTGGGTTATGTCGCTTCTCCAACCTTTGTCGCTGGACACGTCCGTTATTCCGACGATGAGTCCATCCCAGCACTCCAAGAGCGAGTTGGAGACCTTCAGGCATATTCCGTCGCCAAGCCGTCCGACATCGTGCAGGATCAAATGAATCGACTCGTGCTGATGTCAAGCAAGCGAGTTCCGATCAAACGTGAATATCGCGCTAGCATGCCGAGCCTCTCCTCGTACGGCTGGACCGACTACTACTATTCGTCCAACCGTGAGAACCCGCGCGGCGTGGTGACGATGGCCTTTAGCTTCAAGAACTCCGAGAAGGATGGCTTGGGCGACGCTTTGCCCGCGGGCGCTCTGCGTATCTACGGATCGGACAAGAGCGGGGCGAAGCGCTACCTGGGCGCGTCGGACGTGTGGAACGCACCGAAGGACGCGAAGGTCGACGTGACCCTCGCCAACGCGTTCGATCTCTACACCATGCGCAAGGTAGCCGCGTCGAAGAAGATCAACAAGCGAACGGTGCGAAAGACGATCGAGATCGTCGTTCACAACGCCAAGCCTGCGGCGGCCGACGTTGTTGTCGTCCAAGGCTTCAATGGCAAGTGGAAGATCGCGGACGAGAACGTGAAGCACGTGAACGCGGATGCTTCGACGGTTAAGTGGACGGTACGCGTCCCGGCCGCCAGTGAGCAAACGCTGAAGTTCTCGGTGGATCTGAGCTGATCCGGGGTTCGGTTGCGGATTCTGTCATCCCTTATCACCTTGGGATGACAGAATCACCTCTGAACCTGGGGTTGCGGGCGTAGTAACCCCAAATTCCCCTTGCGTAAAGTCAAAACGGGTCGTAAGATAGGCGCAACAACAATATGCTGCGGGCCGTCTCCTTCGCTTCTGCGACCCTTTTCGCCCTTCTCACTGCGTTCTCCGCGGCCCAATCCGATCAGCCGCCGGCCGAAAGCCGAGACTGGAACTACTACGACAATTTTCAGTACTCCAAGCAACTCCTTTCCAAGGAAGACCTGCTCAACATTCCCGTGCTGGACGACGCGGATGAGAAGGGTTCGCCGAAGTATGTTCGCGGCATCATCTTTGGCAGGCACGGGCGCATCTTCAGAGATACGGGCATCCAAGGCTATCTAACCGGCGCGGACTGGTACAAGGCGAATCCAAAGTTCTCCAATTCGATGCTCAATGAGAAGGAGCGGGCCAACCTCGACCTGGTGCGCGAGCGGGAGGCCGAGCTCCACGGCGAGCTCATGCCTGGAGACTTGCGGTTTTGGCGCGACAAAGCGATCCCAGCAAAGCGCCTTGCCGGATCCAGCCTGGTTGAGCTCCACATCATGCGCGCGGAAATCGAAGCCGTCCACGGCAAACGCTTCGACGACGAGCCATTGCTCCAGAAGTATTTTGAAGAGCGTTATTGGTACAAGCCGGCCAAACACTACGACCCAAAGACGCTCAGCGAAATCGAGCGCAAGAACATGGACCTGTTGAGTAAGGCGGAGACGACGAAGCGCGGCACCGGCTTGGCTCCGGGATCGCTGCTTGCGTATGGCGAGAAGCCGATCCCGCCGTCCCTTCTGAAGGGCCTCAACCTTCATGAGCTGCGGCTCCTCAGAAACGAGATCTACGCGATCCGCGGGGGGCGGTTCCGTACGGCTTGGATCCAACAGCATTTTGATGAAGAGGATTGGTACTCACCGCTGCCGGAAGGCAATCAGCCTCCGCTTACCGCTCTGGACCAACGGAACGTCGCGGTGATCTTACGCAGAGAAAACCAGCTTCATCAAGGCCTCAGCTCCGCAAAGCTGACATCGAAGGATCTCGACGGCATGTTCGCGGACGACGCGACCCGACTGAAGAACGAGATCTACGCGCGCCGAGGACGCGTGTTCAAATCGAAGTGGCTGCAGGGCTACTTCGCGAGCATGGCCTGGTATAAGGCAAACCCCGGTTACTCCGACAAACTGCTGACTCCCATCGAACGACAAAACATCGCGACCATCGCGAAGTACGAGCGGAAGCAGATCGCAGAAGAACGATTAACCGAAGGGTGATAGCGCCCAAATCGCTTCGCAGTTGCGAAGCCAAAGTTAGTAAACGGTGATCCGTGATCCGTGATCGGTGCTCTACCAATGTCGCCTGTCCGCCCTTTTTCCTCAGCGGCCGTCCGCAGGAACCGGCCCTGCGCCGCTTAGGTCCAGAACCTTATCTGAAATTAAAGGAGGAAACGGCCTATGAAAGCCATGACTATGGATCGCCAAGCAGAAGTCGAGCCCAAGGTGGAGCACAGAGAGGGGCCCGTAGCCCGCACAATCGAGCAGCAGACGGCCAAGCTGCCCTCGGACACTTTCCTGTGGGCGGCGCTAGGATCGATGGGGGCTTCGCTCGTCATGCAGATGGCGGGGAAGCAGAAGTTCTCGAACTTCGTGGGACTGTGGGTTCCCACCTTCCTGATGTTCGGCCTCTACAACAAGATCGTGAAGTTGCAAGGCTCGGACGGCGCGTAAAGCGCTTCGAGGAGAGCTGGGGGCCGCCGGATAAGGAGGCCCTTTTCTTACTCGGTTGGAGGGACGCTAGCGCCTTCGGTAGAGGAAACGTCTTCTTGGCTCAGCCGAACCAAGCACGCGTCGAGAAGCCGGCGTGTGTACGCCGCTAGCCGGTTACCAGCTATCTTCTCTCCCCTAGAGTAGGTCGAGCCCTCGACAGTTAACGCGTCTACCATGACCAC
>JAXDKF010000268.1:0-10749 GCA_034667265.1 Fimbriimonadaceae bacterium | reverse complement strand
ACGAGCCCATGCCCGAACTCGACGAGCTGGACCGCACGTGCCCGAAATGCGGAAGGCCGCTGCCCAAGGACTCGGATCTCTGTGAGCACTGCGTTAACAAGGGCCAGACGCTTCTGCGGCTGTTCTCCTATGCAAAGCCCTACAAGGGCCGCCTCGCATGGGCGACCGTCCTTGTGCTCGGCGGCACCATATTCGAGCTTGTCCCGCCCATCGTCACCGCAAAGCTGGTGGACGACGTGCTCCTCCATCGGAAGACCGGTCTGTTCGGCCCGCTGTTGCTCGCGCTGGTGTTTTCGCGGTTGATGGGCATGGTCATTCAGATCGCTCGCGGCCGCAACGTGGCCTACCTCGGCTCGCGAATGGCGATTTCCATCCGGACCAGCCTATTCGAACAGTATCAAGCGCTCTCGCTTAGCTTTTACGACCGCCGCAACGTGGGCTCGATCATGAGCCGAATGACCAACGACACCAGCGCCCTTTACGACGTGCTCGTGGATGGCGTGCCTGTGGTGCTCAACCAGGGCATGCTCCTCATCGGCATCCCTATCGCGATGCTCATCATGAATGCGCACGTCGCGGTGTGGGTGTTGCTGCCGATCCCGTTAGTGCTCCTCGCCGTGCGATGGTTCCGCAAGAGAATGCATCGGGTGTGGAGCCGCGTTTGGCATCAGTGGTCGAGGTTTGGTGGCGCGCTCAACGGCGTGCTTCAGGGCACGCGCGTGGTCAAAGCCTTCCATGGCGAGAAGCGCGAGGTAGGGCGTTTCGGCAAGCGCATTCGAGACCTCGCCGAGATCAATTACGTCGCGGAATCGAGCTGGTCCACCTTCTTCCCGATCGTCACCTTCGTAGTGTCCGCTTCGGGGTTCATCGTGTGGTGGGTTGGCGGACGCGCCGTGTTGGATGGCCAGATGACGCTGGGCCAGCTCACCGCCTTCATTGGCTATCTCGCGATGATGGCGCAGCCTATGATGATGCTCCAGCGCATCGTCGATTGGACGACTCGCTCCCTCACCGCCGCCGAGCGCGTTTTTGAGATCCTCGATACCCCGCTCGACATCGAGGAGAAGCCAGACGCGGTCCCAATGCCGGCGCTTGAAGGCGGTATCGATTTCCAGAACGTGCACTTCGGCTACGACAAGACAAGGGAAGTGCTGCGCGGCATCGATCTCGCGGTGAAGCCGGGAGAGATGATTGGCCTGGTGGGGCGCTCGGGGTCGGGCAAGACCACGTTGATCAGCTTGCTATTGAGGTTCTATGACCCCACGCAGGGCAAGATCATCATCGACGGCGTCGATCTGACTCAGGTCAACCTGGAGGACTATCGCCGACAGGTTGGGGCTGTGCTGCAGGAGTCCTACCTCTTCCCGGGCACGATCAAAGACAACATCTCCTACGGCCGCCCGAGCTGCACCATCGAGGAGATCGTTTCCGCGGCAAAGGCCGCGAACGCGCACGACTTCGTCGTCGGATTCCCGGATGGATACGACACGTATGTGGGCGAGCGCGGGCAGCGTCTCTCAGGCGGCGAGCGTCAGCGAATCGCCATCGCCAGGGCGATCCTGCACAACCCCAAGGTCCTCGTCCTTGACGAGGCGACCGCAAGCGTCGACACAGAGACCGAGCGCATGATCCAGGAAGCGCTGGAGAATCTTGTCACCGGTCGCACCGTCATCGCAATCGCCCACCGCCTCAGCACCCTTCGCGCCGCCGACAGGATCGTCGTCATGGAAGAGGGCAAGATCGTCGAGATCGGCACGCACGACGAGTTGCTCGAGAAGCCCGATGGCGTTTACGCCAAGCTCGTCCGCATGCAGCTCGAGATGAACAAGGTCCGCCAGAACTTCATGGTCGACGAGGAAAGCGAGGACGACACGGACGTCGACCTACCCAAATCCGAAGACGAAGCAGCAACCGCGCATTAAGCGAAGCGGGAAAGGAAGGGTTGGTGAGCAATGCACAACCGCCGCGATGTACGATAGCGCTCATGAGGCGTTGGAGCGTTGCCATTCTCGCAACGCTCGCGGCGACCACCGCCGCGCAAGAAACAAACGTCTCCGGAAGCATCGATCGCGTGCAGCGCGAGCTCCTCAGACCCGCTTGGGCAGAAGGCTTCGCACCGCCGCTGACCGACATAAGGTTCGGTCTCGAGATCTGGCAGTGGATTGCTTTGCTGATCCTCCTCCTCGCGTCCCTCGTCGCCGGTTTCCTCGTCCGCCAGATCGTTACCCTCTCGCTCCGGGCTCGTTATCGCGTCCCCGGTCTCGAGTTCTCCCAAAGCTCAAAGCGCGGCACTCGCCGTGCGGCCGCGCTACTCGTCGCTGTGGGCATCTGGTTCCTCGCCCTGCCCGAGCTGGGCCTGCCGCCGCACACGTGGCTACTGATCGAAAGGATCGTGCAGCTAACGGCAACGCTCGCCTCGATCTGGCTGCTTGCCAGCTTGTGGAACGCGCTCTGCGACCTTCTCCTGCACCGCTCACAAACGATCGACCAGCGCGCGGAGCGTTTGCTTGTCCCGGTGACAAGGAAGTTCGTCACAGCGATCATCGTCACAGGTGGCCTGCTCGCGCTTCTGGCCCTGATCGGCGTGAACGTCCTCGGCATCATCGCCGGGCTTGGCATCGGCGGCTTGGCCCTTGCCCTTGCGGCGAAGGATTCCGTAGAGAATCTGATCGGCTCCCTAACGATCCTCTTCGACATGCCGTTCGCTCTCGGTGATTGGGTGAAGATCGACAAGGTCGAAGGCATCGTCGAGCAGATCAACCTCCGCAGCACCAGGATCCGCACGTTTGAGGACTCGCTGATCACGCTGCCCAACAGCAACCTCATCAGAGCGTCGGTCGAGAACTTCGGCTCCCGAAGGTTCCGGCGTCAGAAGTTCGTCCTGCGCCTCAGCCACGACTCCGATCCGGAGCAAGTGGACTCGTTTTCGGAGGAGCTTCGCGCCCACATCGCTCAGCTCGAGGGCATCGTGCCCGAGAAAACCGTCGTCGAGCTGAACGAGATCACCGATCAATGGATTGGAATTCTCGTCATATGCTTCCTGGATGCGAACTCGGCCACGGACGAGCTGAAGCTCCGCAGCCGCCTGATGTCTCAAATACTGAGGATCGCCAAGACGCGAGGGCTGAAGTTCGCCGCGACAAACCCGGTAGCGTCGCCGCCCGATCCAGGAACTTCCGGTCAAGCAGAATCCGTGCTTCCTAAGGTTGAATAGAAACTTGATGTCCCGCTCCTTCTTTCGGCGTGTTTCGCCGGCGCTTCTCTTCCTCTGCGCATTCTCGACCGTTTTTGCCCAGGAACGGCTACGCACCATGCCGCGCTATGACTTGTTCGAGCGCATGCGAAGGGAATTGCCTTCCGCAGTGCAGCGGCCGGACGTGCACGCCGTGTGGGATCCTAGCGGCAAGCGAGTCTATTACACGCGCGGCGGCAAGTCCTTCGCGTTCGACATCACGTCAAGGCAAGAGATTGGGTCCAAGCCGCCGGAGAGCACTTCCGCCCAGAAAACGGATCGCCGTCCGAGGCCTGAGCGCGGGCGTCAATTCACGTCGGCCACTTCGCCCGATGGCAAGCTCAAAGCCTTTCAACGCGATCGCAACGTTTACCTGAGCAACGCGGATGGAACCAACGAGCTGGCGATCACCACTCAGGGAAGTGTTGAAAAACGCATCAAGTACGGCGTCGCCAGTTGGGTCTACGGAGAGGAGCTGGGCGTCCGCGAGGCGATCTGGTGGTCTCCGGATTCCACCATGGTCGCGTATTACAAGTTCGACGAGGGCAAGGTCAAGGACTACTACATGGCCTACAACCAGCTCGACATTCAGGACACCTTGAACGTCGAGCCGTATCCTAAGGCGGGCGCGGACAACCCTTCGGTCGACATCTTTGTTTACGACCTTGCGACGAAGCAATCCAAGCAACTGGGCGTGCACTTCGACGGCGGCAACGGCCCTGATGTGGGCACCTACGTTTACGATGTGCGATGGTCGCCTGACGGCAAGGAGCTGCTCTTCAACCGCTGCAACCGCAAGCAGAACACGATGGAGCTCTGCGCGGGCAATCCCAAGTCCGGCGAGTGCCGCGTCATCCTTCGAGAGACCTCAAAGACCTGGACCGACAACAGCCCGTCCATGGTCTATCTGGAGGAGACGAGGCCCGGTGCGCGCCGCTTCCTGTGGCGGTCGGAGCGGAACGGATTTTACAACTGGTACCTCTACGATCTCAGCGGCAAACTCTACAACCCCGTCACAAAGGGCACCTTTGACGCGGAGCAAATCGTCCGGTTGGATCCCGCACAAGGTTTGGTGTATTACATGGCTCGCGACGGCGAGCTGCCGTATCTCCTTCAGCTTCATAGAGCCCGGCTAGACGGCAGCGACGACCGCCGCCTTTCGGATCCGAAGTTCAACCACACGGTGAGTGTCTCGCCCGATGGCCTCGCCTTCGTCGATACCCAAGAGACTATGGACACGCCACCGGTCGTGAACCTTGTGGGTCTGGACGGCAAGATCATCCAGAGGCTTGGCGAGTCCGACTTGACGAAGTTCAACGAGCTGGGCTTGAAGAAGGCGGAGCGATTCTCGTTCACCGCTGCGGACGGGAAGACTACGTGCTACGGGACTCTGTACAAACCTAGCGACTTCAGCCCGGCCAAGAAATACCCCCTGATCGTGGACGTCTACGGCGGCCCGGATTCTAGCGCGATGAGCTTCCAATCCGCGGAGCGGTTCCAGATCATGCCGGCATACGCCGAGCTTGGATTCCTGGTGGCGAGCATCGATGGCCGGGGCACGCAAGGCCGAGGTCGCGCCTTCAAGGACGCGGTGTACGAAAAGCTGGGCGTCGTCGAAATCGATGACCAGGCAGCGGGCGCCAAGGCGTTGGCCTCACGGCCTTACGTCGATCCTAACCGCGTCGGCATCTTCGGCACCTCTTACGGCGGATACGCCTCGGCAATGGCCATCCTGCGCCATCCCGAGGTCTTTAAGGTCGCGGTGTCAAGCTCCCCGGTGACGGACTGGCGGAACTACGACACGATCTACACGGAGCGCTACATGGGTCTGCCGTGGGAGAGCGAGAACCGCAAAGGGTACGAGGCGGGTTCCGCGATGACCTACGCCAAGACTTTCAAAGGCAATCTATTTCTCTACTACGGGACCGCCGATAACAACGTGCATCCCGCGAACACGTTCCAGCTTGTGGAGGCGCTTCAGGAAGCCGGTAAGCCGTTCGAGCTGATGGCAGGTCCCGACCAGGGCCACTCCCAGATGAGTTTCTCAAAGATCTTGGAGTACTTCATGGACAAACTGATCATCGGGAAGGGCTAAACCTCGGTGAGGAACGTGAGTGCAAAAAGCTAGAGGGGCAGAGCACGTGTGCTCTGCCCCTCTTCAATGCCGCTAAAACGTTACGCAGCCTGGTAGGCGTACACGGCGACTCTGCGCTTCTTGACCGGACCCTCGAACTTCACCTGGCCGTCGATCAGCGCGAACAGCGTGTGGTCGTTGCCGATTCCAACGCCAGGTCCCGGGTGGAACTGGGTGCCCCGCTGCCGGACGATGATGTTGCCTGCGCGAACGACTTCGCCGCCGTACTTCTTCACCCCAAGCATCTTGGGGTTGGAATCTCGGCCGTTTCGAGTTGAACCTTGTCCTTTCTTATGTGCCATGACTGACTTCTCTGCTCTGAATTCTTAACGCTCAACGCCCAACGCTTACTTGACCTCGACGCCGGTGATGCGGATGTGGGTCTGCGGCTGTCGATGTCCCCATTGCTTGCGCTCGTTCTTCTTGGCCTTGTAGTTGAAGGCGTTGATCTTAGGACCCTTGGCCTGGCGGACGATCTTGCCCGTGACCTTGGCACCCTTGATGAACGGCGAGCCCACTTGGACCTTGTCGCCGTCGCTGAACATAACGATCTCGCCGAATTCGACGATCGTTCCTGGCTCGCCCTCGAGCTTTTCTACGATAAGGAGGTCGTTCTGCGCGGCCTTAAGCTGCTTGCCCCCGGTCTTGAAGATGGCGTACATGGGAAATTGCCGCGCTACTCTGGCGCGAAGGGAGATGATGGCACATTTGGCCCGTTCTTGGCAATCCCCTGGGTGCCCCGTTTAGCTTCCCGGAGAACCCAGAGCCTCCACCCCCGAGCCCAGCCCAGAGCCTGAAACCCTGCAAGCAATCGAATGCGCTGGCCTTCGCATCCGTCTGAAGATAGAATCCATGTCGATGTCCCCCCGCTCGCTTCTTCCTGCCGCCTTGGCGGCCCTAGCCCTGCTCGTTGCCGGTTGCGGTGGCGGTGGCGGCGGAGGCGGATCGAGCTCAGGGGGCGCGGGTTCCATAAGCTACCGGACCGACTGGGGTCGCGTCGCCGCCATCCCGACCGGCGTGTCTCAGCGTATCCAGCTCTTCACGAGCTCGGGCACCCTCGTGAGCTCGAAGATCATCAACCAGGCGTCGTCGACGACCGCCTCCTTCCCCGGTCTTGCGGCAGGCGACTACCTGCTCACAGCCGAGTTGAACTCTGGCGCGGACTTTGGCGGGACGACGACAGGCGCGCTGGCCGTGGTGCTAACTGTGGCCGGCGGCGGCGTTTCTTTCACCTCCAAGGTTGGCGATGCTCCCTCCTCGATCAACGTCACCCCTGAAACGGCGACGATTACGGCCGGTGAGACCAAGCAATTTGCCGCCACGCCCTACAACACGTCCGGCCAAGCAGTTTTCGTGGCGGACAACTCTTTCAGTTGGCACGTCAACGGCGGGGTGGCGACGGTTAGCGACACGGGCACGGTACTTGGCACGAATCCCGGAATCGGGTCTGTCATCGCCACCTACGACCCGACCGGCCTCACCGACGCGGCCGTGCTGACCGTCAACGCGTTCGTACCCGTGCGCACGAAGTGGACTGTGCTCGTCTACATGAACGCGGCCAACGACCTAGACCAGTTCGGCGACCTCAACGTGAACCAGATGGAGCGCGTTGCCGGGGGGCCGGATGTCCGCTTCATCGTGCAGTGGAAGCAGGCCTATATTCCGGGGATCTCGGATAGCCCCAGCTTCCTCGGAACCCGCCGCTACCAGCTCAAGAAGGACACCACCGACAATATCGCCAGCCAGCTCCTGCAGGACATGGGCATGGATGTGGACATGGGCGACTGGGTCACGTTGCGCGACTTCGTTTCCTGGGGACAGACCAACTATCCCGCCGATCGCTACGTCCTCGTCATCTGGAATCACGGCAATGGTTGGCACCGAAAGACCATGCCGGCTCCCACGCGCGGAGTGAGCTACGACGACGAAACGGGCAACTCCATCGATACGTGGCAACTCGGCGCCGCGATGGGCGCCAACCACGTGGACATCTTTGCTTGGGACGCCAGCCTTATGCAGATGCTGGAAGTCAACGACGAGATCCGAGACAAAGCCGAGGTCATCGTCGGTTCCGAGGAGAGCCCGCCAGGAGCCGGCTATCCCTACAACACGATCTTCCAGCACTTCACAGGCAATCCTGATGCCAGCACCGTGACGCTCGCGAAGAAGTTTGTGAGCGAGACGCTTCTCGTGCCCTCCTACGCAACCCAGAAGATCACGCAGAGCGTTCTCCAAGCGAACCAACTCACCGGGCTTTCCAACGCGGTCGATCAGCTTGCCAGCGCCTTGCTGCAGGAGCGGCTGGCGGCTAGGCCCGGATTCGATGCCTACATCCAGCAAGCTCGCCAAAATGCTCAGACTTATAGCCAGAACTCGTCCCGCACCTACCGGGACCTTGTCGGTTTAACTCAAGAGCTCGACAAGACGGTTATTGTTTCCAGCACCGTAACGTATGTGCCTTCCGCTGCAGTCAAGGCGGCCGACCAGGCTGTACGCACTGCTGCGGCGAATGCGATCCTGTTCGAGGGTCATAACACGATGTCGCCGGGAAGCAACGGAATCGCGATCGACTTTTCGCCCGCTTCGCGGTTTGCGAACTACTCGCTGGACTACGCCCAGCTCAAGTTTGCCCAGCAGTCGCAGTGGGACGATTGGCTGGCAGTTGCGCCGTGATCGGTGACGGGTGACTGGTAACCGGAAGCCCCAATCGGCAATTGGTACTCTGCAATCGCTAAAAGAACGAGGCCCGGCTGGCTAAGCCGGGCCGATGGGCTGGAGGGTGCGAAGGGAGTGCTGAAGCTCCCTCGTTCTCTCTTGGTGGGTCGTTCAGAGCATCTTCACTTGCGTGCTTGAGCTCCGTCTGTCACAGGCATCTTTCCCCGAAGTCGCGGCACCTTACACTGCGAGAGTACGGGGTGAAGCTGGGCAGCTTCAAAAACGGTTGAGATTGCGTGGGAATCGCCCGCTTAGCCTTCGCCGCCGATCGCCTGGCCTTTCTGTAGCTTCTGATAGTTTTCTTCGAACATCTTCAGAAGCTCGCGAGCCTTGACGTCGTATTCACTCGGATTCGGCCAAGTCTGCCTCGGGTTCAGCACTTCGCTGGGCACGCCGGGGCAGGAAAGCGGCACCTGCAGTCCGAAGATCGGGTCGGTCTCAAACTCCACATTGTCGAGCTGACCGGCCAGGGCCGCATCCACGATCGCCCGCGTATGGGGCAGGCTCATCCGCTTGCCCACGCCGTACGCGCCACCTGTCCAACCGGTATTCACCAGCCAGACCTGAGCGCCGTGCTTGTCGATCTTCTCGCCAAGCATGTCTGCGTAGACCTTGGGAGGCAACGGCAGGAATGGGGCGCCAAAGCAGGTCGAGAAGGTCGCGCTTGGCTCCTTCACGCCGGCTTCCGTTCCGGCAACCTTCGCGGTGTAGCCGTTCAGAAAGTGGAACATGGCCTGCTCGCGCGTAAGCCGCGAGATCGGAGGCAGCACGCCGAAAGCATCGGCCGTGAGGAACATGACGTTCTTCGGGTGTCCACCAAGGCTGGGGATGACCGCGTTCTCGATGTAGTCCACCGGATAAGCCACGCGGGTGTTCTCGGTTATCGAGTCGTCCTCGTAATTTGGGCTGCCATCCGCGTGGAGAACAACGTTCTCGAGGACGGCGCCTTTCCGAATGGCGTTCCAAATCTGAGGCTCGCCATCCTTGCTCAGCCGGATACATTTGGCATAGCATCCGCCCTCAAAGTTGAACACACCGTCTTCGTCCCAGCCATGCTCGTCGTCGCCGATCAAGCGGCGGGTGGGATCGGCGGACAAGGTCGTCTTGCCCGTACCCGAAAGGCCGAAGAACAGCGCGGTGTCTCCCGCCTTGCCGATGTTCGCGGAGCAGTGCATGCTCAACACGTTTCGTAGCGGCAGCAAGTAGTTGAGGATGGTGAAGACGGACTTCTTCATCTCGCCCGCATATTGCGTGCCCATGATCAGCACTTGGTGCTTGGAAAAATTAAGCGCGATCACCGCTTCGGATCGGGTGCCGTCTGCGCCGGGATCTGCCTGCAGCATGGACATGTCCATTACGGTCCACTGCGGCTCGAAATCGTGAAGCTCGGCTTCACTGGGGCGGATCAAAAGCTGCTTGATGAACAGCGCGTGCCAAGCCTTCTCGACGATGAATCGGACGGCGATCCGATGGTCCGGAGAGGCACCGCCGAAAGTGTCGACGACGTAAAGCTCTCGGTTTGAAGCGTGCTCCTCAGCCTTGGCCGCGAGCTTCTCAAAGCTCGCCCCGTCCATCGGCTGATTGTTCTCCCACCAGACCTTGTTCTCGGTCTGCTGGTCCCGCACAACGTACTTGTCCTTTGGGGTACGGCCGGTGTATTTACCGGTTCGTGCGACGAGCGCGCCGTTGGCGGCGAGCTGGCCCTCTCCGCGGCGGATGGCGTGCTCGATCAGCTCGTCTACGCTGAGGTTCCAATGGACCTGATCGGCCTTGTCGAGATCGAGAAAAGGGGCGGTTACCGGTGTGGACGTCATTGTCTACAAGTCCTATCGCCCTAGCGGGCGTTGGAGTCTTTTGAGTCTACCTCTGGAGCCCTGCCGCCTTCAGTGCTGGATGTGAACCCGATCCTGACCGATGTACACCAGCCGATCCTGCTTCGGATCGTAATGTTTCAGCTTGAGCGTAACCGAATCACGGTAGACGGTCGAGTTTATAAGACCGTATCAGCAAACTATTCGGGGCAGCAGGTAAACCTTGGCCGATGTCAGCGCTAGCCTACGTGCTTCTCACGCCGGACCAAGTCAGCAGCGAGCTAAAAGACGTTGCGGGTTGGCAAGTCGAGGGCGGCCAGCTCATCCGCACCTTTGAGTTCAAAACCTACAAGGACGGTGTGGTTTTTGCCACGGCGGTAGCCCACGTGGCGGACAAGCTGAACCACCATCCGGACATCACGATCGGCTACGCGAAAGTCCGGATCGCGGTCAACACTCACGACGTCGGCGGCCTCTCGCCTTACGACTTCGAGCTGGCCAGACGGATCGAAAAGCTCTAGACGTTCGAAAAAGTTGGCGGGCGCCTGTACTCCGAAGGGAGGACACCTGCTGACGCTTCGCCGGAGCCTGGCCTCTTGTCACAAGAGGCATGAGACCGACTCCGAGAAAGGGCTGGATAGCACCCCTCGCGTGGGCAGTGACCGGCGCGGCCCTCGTCGGAGGTTGCCCCGGACCATCGACAAGCGTTACGTCGGGCGAGCAAAAGCTCGCCGGCACGATCGCCCCACCGATAGCAAAGACGAGCAACGCTTTGGCGTCCAAGACCGAGCGCGGATCGACCCTTGTAGCTTCGCGCTAAGCCCGACCTGGCAGCTCACCGCCCCCCGCACGATTTG
>JAXDKF010000267.1:0-9361 GCA_034667265.1 Fimbriimonadaceae bacterium | reverse complement strand
TGGTAGTAGGAAGTGACATAGGGAATCGCGTCGGGCTGATCTGGCAACGAATAGAGGTGCGCCTGCAGGTCTTCAAGGGACATCTCCGCGATTACGCGAGTGGAGTACCCGACCAGGTGAAGATTGTTCTCCGCAAAGTTGAGAATGCGCCGGCCGTCGGGATCCACGACATAGGCTTCTCGCACGCGCCACTCTTTCGGCACCGTCCAATCGAAGCATTGCGTGCCGGTCGCAACCTCATGGATGCGCAGCTCAGGCAGATGCTCCCGCAGGATGCGGAGAGTCTCGCGAACGCCATCCCCCGTTAGCGAGCGGTTGAGCGGCCAGAGGCGCCTCGCCAGCTCGTGCATGTCTTCGCCGATTGCCTGGAGCTCCTGGGTAATTTCCATCGTGAGGACCGCCGGCCGCTAGCGATTATGGCCCGATTTCCGAGCGGCCGGACCCAGGTCTCTTTACCCGGTACGGCGGTCCGGCTTTAAGCCCAAACGCAATTCTTTGCGCTTCTTTCGACATCTCGCCTCCGCAGAGACTTCGCGGCCTATACTGAACGCATATGGCAGGCCTTCTCCAGAAAGTCACTCGACGCTTTTATCCGCCGCGAAACATGCTCTATTACGCGCAGCGACGAGTCCTTCGGCCGAAGATGCGGGAAGCGCTCACGTCCGTGATCAACATCCCTCGCCCCAAGCTGGCCGCGACGGAGGACCTCAGAGAGAAGATCAACCAACTCAAGACGGACGGCATTCTTTTCCTGCCCGGCTTGATCAGTCCTCAAGATGTTCAGGACATGGTCCAGTGGACGCGAACCCAAGAGGCCTACGATCCCAATCGCAAGCACCTGGGCAAGTTCATCGCGCCCGACAATGTGCCCGCCGAGAGCCACCTGGCTCACTACACCTACGAGCAGATCATGCAATGCCCGCACGTGATGCGGATCGCAAACGATCCCGCGATCCTCGGGATGATGGGTGATTGCCTCGGATGCAAGCCAACGATTTCCAGCATCAACTTCTGGTGGTCGATGGGCGGTCGCGCTAAGGCCGAGCACGCTGAGCTCTTCCACCGCGATGTAGACGATTGGCGCTTCTTCAAGCTTTTCATCTACTTGACCGACGTGGACGACGGCACCGGCCCTCACGTATTCGTGAAGGGCTCGCAGAACGAAGATGCCCTCCTCCCCATCCGCCGCTACGAGGACGACGAGGTCGAGAAGGCTTTCGGCAAGGATCGCCTGATGCGCATCACGGGCCCCGCCGGCACCGCGTTCCTCGAGAACACATTCGGGTTCCACAAGGGCACGCTCTGCAAGGACAAGAACCGCCTCGCCTTCCAGGTCCAGTACTCGGTGCTTCCGATCTTCGCCTACCCTTACAAGCCGGTGCCGAAGGGCGACATCAAGGTGAACGGATTCGAGATGGACCCGTTCATCAACCGATTGTTTGTGAAGCAGTAAGAATTTCCATGCCTCAGGAGTCGAACGAGGCAGTCTCTGCCAACTCCTCCTGAGGCTTAAATCCCGAGGATCTCTGGCGTGCTAAAACGCCAAGCCTTTCGCCGCCCAGCTCTTCCCTGCCCAGAGGACTACGCTGGCGACTAACCCGCCAAAGCACACCCCGTAGATCCCAAGGGGCGGCGTCAGCGCGGCATAGCAAATTAAGCCGATCACCATCGCTACGACGCTCCACTTCGCGATGTCCCGATCCCGATGATGCGCGTACAACGCGTTGTGGGGGATGAAGGAGAGCGTCACCACGGCTGCCGCCGCAAGGAGGATCCCAAACGCGGGCAGATACTCACCGTAGATGGGTGACTTGCGAACGATCATGAGCACCAATGGCGCGATCGCTACGGAAAGCAAAACTGTGATGCCCACCAGACCCCACACGCCTCGGGACATCTTTCGCATGGTGGCCTCGTACGCCACCCGATCCTTAGCGGCAGCCGATCCGATAAGGGCCGGCAATAGAATGGACACGACGCCTGTCTCCGCAAAGGTCGGCACAAAGTTCGTGAGGCTTGAGAAAAACGAATATACGCCCACGTGAGCCGTACCTCGCCAGAAGTCCAGGAAGTAGCGATCCACTGTCGAGAGCACCGTCGCCGCGCCAACCGCCATCGTGAACGCGGCGGAAGGTTTGAGCCCCCGCTTGATCCATGCCCAATCCACTCGCTCTCGAAAAGCCTTTCGCCAGCCGAGCGATCGCATCCATACGGCCGATAACAACAGACTCCCCACTCCTCCCACGGCCCACAACAGCCAGAGCGTCTGCAGATTCCGGTACCCGGGCGAGGCAACCATGAGCGCAATAAACGCCACGGCCCAGAGACCGGATCGAACGAAGAAAACGAAATTGGCGCGAAGTGGCTGGGCCAGTGCAATAAAGAGCCGGTTGCACTCCTGACCTGCGTGCTCGAGGATCAGCAGGGCATAGAACCACCCAAGAGGGAGTCTTCGTCCCACGAGCAGGACCATCAGCGGCAGAACGAGGACATAGACCAGCAGGTGAAAGACCATCTGGTTGCGGATGATCGACGCCGGATTGTCGAGCTTTCCCGAGCACAAGGCCCGCGTGCTATAGACGTCGAAGCGCAACCCCAAGAGCAACGTGCCGAGCGTGGTGGACGCATACATGAGCCCGAACACGCCGACATCCGTCGGCGCCAAGTAGTGCGCGAGCCCGATCATCAATAGGAACCTCGCCACCATGGAAGTCCCGCGGAGGGCCATATTGGCTAGGGATTGGCTGAGCAGGCCCTTCTTTCCGGAACTGGCCTCGAGCTCGACCTCGGCCGCCACGCTGAGGTCGTCGATACCGCTAGCCACTTGTTATCACCCCGGCAGCGTTACAGACGATCCGGCTTTGCGGCACGCGTTCATTTTGACCCTTCGTTCGAGCGTCCAGGGGATTCGAGGCGTAAAGTAAACTGGGTTTGCCGATGTCGCTACTGCGGACGCTGCTGAGAAGGAAGGAAGAGCCGGGAGAAAGAGGGCCTCTCTATCCCCAGGTGCGCGACGCAATGTCCGACGTCCAAGCCTATGCCCGCTCCCACGGCGGCCAGATCCATCTGCTCGGTGTTACCGACTCAGGCGAGGTCAAGATCAAGATGACGGGGGCTTGCAACGGCTGCCCCATGTCCAGCGTGACGCTCAAGCTCGGCATCGAGGCGCAGCTGAGAACCCTCGTTCCTGGTGTGACCAAGGTCAGCCAAGTCGGCTAGGGCATCAAATCGGGACTGAACCGCGGATCGGCGGTGTGCGTTAGCTCCGCGACTCTCGCTACCAGAAGTCCGACCGCGTCTCCGAATTCCAGGACGCCTAATGTTTCCTTGTCAGACGTTGCCAGCGGACCAACCTTGTCCACGCATCCCCAAGCGATCAGGTTCTGGACCTTAGCCTTGGCTTCCGGATCCTTCACGCTAATGACCGAAGCATTGTAAGCCACCTTGCGAGGCGTGAACTTAAACTCCGCCTTGGCCATCTCAAACAGCTTGTTGAACTGCGTGATGATCTCAGTGCGACTCACCGGCTGCGGGCCCGCAAGGGTCGGCTTGACCGGCTTGAGCCGGGGCATGACCTTGACGAAAGCCTTGTTCACCTTCTCAATGATCTTCCGAGCTTCATCGCGCGTCACGGGCTCGGCAGAAAGAACGACCTTCCTCGGGACATACGGCTTGGACTTGCCATCTGGCTTTTCTTGAGCGAGCACCGCTCCGCCTACAAGGGCAACTGCGGCGAGGCAGATCGCCAGGGTTTTGAATCTCTTGTCAGCCATGCTTTTCGATTAGACGCAGGTCTGACAAGAGATTACACCGACTTTCTGGAATCTGGCTCGGTCCTAGGACTCCGCGTAGACCTTAACCCGCTTGATCGTTGCACCAAGCGAAGTCAGCGTCTCTTCCAATCGCTCGTAACCGCGGTCGATGAAGTGAACGTTCTTGACTATCGTCTCGCCGTGAGCGGCCAGACCCGCCAGAACCAGCGCTGCACCGGCCCGCAAGTCGCTTGCCAGGACGACGGCACCCTGCAACGACTGGACGCCTTCGATCACGGACGATCTGCCGTCCACCAGGGTGATCTTGGCCCCCATGCGGTTCAACTCGGGTACGTGGCCGATACGGCTTTCGTAGATCGTTTCCTCGACCACGCTTGTGCCGGAGGCGAGCGTAAGCAAAGCTGCCATCGGCTGCTGCATGTCGGTTGGAAATCCGGGATACGGCATCGTTTTGAGCTTGACCGCCTTGAGCCGCTTCGGCCCGGCGACGCGCACCCAGTCGGGACCCTCGGTCACGACCGCACCGGCATCCTTCAACTTGCTGATCAGAGCCGCCTGGGTCTCGGGCAGAATGCCTTTGACCTTGACGTCGCCCCTCGTGATGGCGCCCGCGAGCAGGTACGTGCCGGCCTGGAGGCGGTCGGCGGGTACTCGGAATTCGCAACCGTGGAGCTTCTTCTTGCCATGGATCGTGATCCGGCTGGTGCCGGCGCCCTCGACTCGGGAACCGATGCGGTTCAGAAATTCGGCCAGCGCGGTGACTTCAGGCTCGAGGGCCGCATTGTCGATGACCGTGATCCCGTCCGCGAGGGCGGCGGTGGCCATCAAATGCTGGGTCGCGCCGGCGCTCGGGAAGTCGAGGTAGATCTCCGCGCCCCTGAGGCTGGAGCCGTTGGCGCTGTAGATGCCGCCTTCGAGCTCGACTGTGGCTCCAAAGAGCTTCAAGCCTTTCAGATGGAAATCGACGGGGCGGGCGCCAATGTTGCAGCCTCCCGGGGCCGGCAGCGTCACCTTCCCGAGCCGAGCTAGAAGCGGGCCGAGCAGATAGAACGAAGTGCGGATGGACCGCACGGTCTCCTCGTCGGCCTCACCGGCGTAGAGATTCGTGCAGTCGATGTGGAGAGATCCATCTCGCCACTCGGTTTTTGCGCCGAACTTCTCTAACAGGCGGGCTTTGATGCGTGTGTCGGAAACGTCCGGCACGTTGTGTAGGATCGTGGTGCCCTCGGCGAGGACAACGGCAGAAAGTATGGCCAGTGCGGTGTTTTTGCTGCCGGCGACATCCACTTCGCCGACTAGCTTCTGGCCTCCTCGAATAATAAGTGCGCTCATCTTAGAACCTTCCTTCCTTGGCAGGTTGAACGCAGAGCATTGTAAGCCATTTTGGAGGTGACCAACAGTCTACTCGTCTAGATTGCGGCGACCTACGCAAAGCTGACTGCTCCGCTGGTGTTCCAGACGACGTTTTTGCCAGGCTCGTTCGGATGCAGCACTGTAGGAATTGCGGTGTTCGCGTTGCCGCTAACATTGATCACGTGGACGCAGGCAGCGGTTCGATGAAAGCCCGACCTCTCCTATGGGGCGTGTGTGATGTCGCGCTGGACTGGTCTATCTGGCGGCGCTTTCCGGACGCGAAGCCCCTGAAAGAAGCAGACAGGGCAACGTCGGCAAAATTCGGCTTGGCTCTTTGCGAGTTCGCCTTCGAACTCAGTCCTGACGACCCGTGGGCATCCAAGGTGTTCAAGGTCGGCACCGGAATCCTTGACGTGACGGCATACCAGCCGATGCTCCCGCAGATTCAGGCGCTCCACGAACATCCCCTTGTCAAGCGGGACCCCACCTGGACATGGGCGATCAACAGGGTTCTACTGAACTTCCCGGAGACGGCCAACGCTGCCGTGCTCGAATCATTGAGTCTGGAGCTACCGAAAGAGCTCTCTCGGGATGGGCTAGTGACCGGGCTACTCACCAGGGAAATTCACGAACTGCCGGTCGAAGAAGCCACCGTTCGGACCGTGGCCCGCCTCGTTCTCGACGATTGCGTGTCCTTCGTCACAAAGAAGAATCGGAAGCAAGCGATCAGGGCCGCCAAAGATTGGACTGCCAAAGGCCACGAGGGCTTGCCACATGGCGGATTCGCATCATAAACGAGCTATCCAATCGCGAACGGCCGTGGCAACCTCCGTCTCCACCTCATTTCGCGTCCTGCCCGATGCCTTCTGGACCGAGTAGCTGTGATCCGCCGATCGCAAGGTGCAGATTTGGAAGGATTCATGGTCATCTCAAGATCTCCGCCGATCGGCCAACACTGTGGCAATGCGCTCGAGCAAAGCATTCTGCTCGCGAAGCATCTGCAACACCTGCCCCTGAAATTCCATCGTGCTGACAGTGTGCTCAAGCAGGCGCTTCGACGTGTCGCGCGTTGCTTCTTCGCGAGGAGGCTCGAGTGACCGCCCATAGTCCGTGGCGGCATTTCTCAATCCTTCAATGCGCGCTTCCAAGGCTTGAGAAAGCCTTTGGCGCTCCTCCGCCCTGGCTCGGCTAAGCTCGATGAATTCCCTTATTTGGGAATTTGTCTCGGCAATAGCTGCTCGTAGTTCTTCGTCCATCTAGAGGCCCATTGCGATTTGCTTGAGCAATGCATCTCGTTCAGAGAGCAAGCAATTGGCTTCTTCGGCCCATTCCGGCCAACCCCAGCCCTTCGCCTGAAGCTCATGGATTCTTTGTTTTTGCGCCTCCCGTTCCATCCGCTGCTCTTGTGCTTGCTGGAAACGGCATCACGTTTTGCCTGGATCTGACGTCCTGTTTCCGCCATGCTTTCTTCCATCTCTCGCAATTTGATGAGCCCTGCTGCCGTCGGTTTGGGATCGATTCGCTCGATCGCTCTGGAGGCGACCTCTCTCATCAAGGACAGCGTTTCCAAGAACTCCCGGTATTCCGACACTTATCGACCTCCTTCGAGCTTCGCGAGGATCGCCTTCAGAAGTTCCGTCTGCTCCCTCAAGGAGCTCACAAAAACTTCCTGGAAAGCGGTCTGGGCAGAAGTCGTTTTCTCCGCCTTCTCGCGAAAGTTATTCAACTTTGGAAAGTTGGCCCGCATCTTCTCCATTTCTTGCCGGAACTGGTCCTCCCGGTGCGGCTGGTCGTCCAGCCGCCGAGCTACATCCGCGAGTCGTTTCCGAGACTCTCGGCTCGCATCCAGCAACTGGCTTAGGAGCGCATTGGTCTCCTTGAGGGCTGCCTTCAGCTCTTCAGCTTCCGTCATGTAAAAAGGCTACCTTTTGGCCATGCATTTCATGGAGACCCTTAGCTTTTGAAAGGCGACCCTATCCAACTCGCAAGCACGGCGCCCATCTCGGCTGCCACATCCCCTCGCGTCTTGCCCGATGTCTTCTTGACCGAGTAGCTGTGATCGGCGCCCTCCACCCAGTGCAACATCCAGATCTTCGGGTCGAGGGTTGCTACGGTGCCGTCCATGATCTGCTTGGTACACAGCTCGTCTCGGGTGCCGTTGATCTGGAGGGTCGGCGTTTTGATGCTCGATAGGTGTTTGTCTCGCAGCTTCTCCGGCTGGCCGGGAGGGTGGAGCGGATAGCCGAAGAGGAGAAGCCCGTCGGCGGACTTCCCTTCAGCTTCTAACATGGAGGCAACCCGCCCGCCAAACGAGTGCCCGCCGATGATGAGGCGCTCCGGGGCTAGTTTCTCGCGAACGGAAGCAATGACCGCCCGATACGTCTCGACGCAGACGGGCATGCGGTCGGGCATGGACCGGGCCTGCGCCCTGTAGAGAAAGTTGAACCGCACGACGGTTGCGTCAGCCCCCCGGACCAGGCCGGCGAGCCACTCCATAGTCTTGTGCTCCATGTGGCTGCCCGCGCCGTGGGCTAGGATCACGACCGTTGGCTTGACCTCGTCGTCCGCAAGGACCGGCACCTCTCCACCAGGCAGGTCGACGGTCCAGCGCATCGATCGAGTTTGGCCGATGTGGGGGAAGACGGCCATTGCGCCTCGACCAGAGATCCTGGCTAGCGTTTGCGGTCCCTAAGGTAGGCACGCCAGTCCCATCCTTCGGGATCGTCGCAGCACCGCAAGGGGACTGGAGCCGCAATGCGGGAAGCAAGCTCTTGCAGCAGCTCTTGCACTGCGGGCCCCTTCAGGAACTCAGGATCGCCGAAGTCTTTCGTTATGGAGCATGCGGCGCAAACTGCGCGCAAATGGATCGGCCGGTTTCACCCGCTGCCCGTGTTGTCGATGGTTGTCGCCGGTGCGCCGCACTCTTGGCAGGTGTCGTTGTCTCTCTTGGACACCGCGGCCCTGGCTCTCTCTGGCACCAAGGCCAAGCGGCGCGGCAGCCCGCCGCCAAGGAGCCGCCACAGGACCTCGCCCTTGTTAATCTGCCGGCTCTCTTCGAAGATCGTGCCCTTAGACAGACCGTCGCGCACCTGACGGACAAATGCGGCTTGTTCTCGGCAGCAGTCGCAGCAGTACGGGCTGGACTTGGAGGCTGTCGGTATTCCGCAGTTTGGACAGGTGGCGGGGTCCTGCGGGATGGAGGTTTTGTCGACGGAGGTGAGCATTCTCTCCGCCAAGATGGCGACCACGGCACGTGCGCGCAGGTCGAGATCTTCCCCCGTAGCGGCTTCTCCAGCCGAAGGAAGGGCGTTGAGGAAGCTGCTTATGGACTCTATGTTCTCCGCGCGCTGAATCGGTAGAGCCATCTCAATTCATTCTGACGCCACAAGCTTCGGTCGTAGCTAGCCTAAAGGGTCGCATTGGAGGTACCGCACGGATTGGAGGGGCGGCGGTTAACTTCTACGCAAATTCTTTTGCCATCGCAGCGATCCGTTCAGCCAAGCGATCTGCGCCGACTCGCTTGATTGCTTCCGATCCGGCCCGCCAATCCGGCGGGCCGGTCGGCAGCTCGACGGGAATATCTGGCCGCATCCTCACCACCTCACGAAACTTAAGCGCAAGCTCCGTGTCCGCTGCTCGTCCCCACGCCGCCAGCACGTTCTCAAGGGTGCCGTGTTGGAGTAACGCTGTCGCAGCAGACTTTGGACCGATGCCCCGAATCCCGGGAATCTTGTCCGAGCTGTCTCCGCTGAGTGCCTTGAAATCGGGAACCTGCTCCGGCAGAACGCCGAATCGCTCGACTACTTTTAATGGCCCAATGCGGTCAAGCTCTCTCGTGCCGCGTTGTGGCGTGAGAACTGTCACCGAATCCGACACCAGTTGGTAGGCGTCGCGGTCTGTTGTGAGGAGCAACGACATGCCTCCGCGCGCAGTCTCGGCGATCGCCGCCGCGGCCATCAGGTCGTCCGCCTCGTATCCCGCCTCTTTGCCGACTCCGAACGCGAACGCTCTGCAGACATCGGGCAGCACACCAAGCTGCTGCACGATCTCCGGTTCAAAGATTCGTCCGCCCTGATACGGCGGCCACAGCTTGTTGCGGTACGTGTCTACGCCGAGCGTGTCCCAAGCCACGAAAATTCCGCGCGGGCGCTCTTCTTCGTATATCCGAAGGAGCATGCTAAAGAACCCAACGATGGCGTTGATCCGCCTGCCGTCGGGCGCGTTAACGGTCTTGG
>JAXDKF010000266.1:0-8584 GCA_034667265.1 Fimbriimonadaceae bacterium | reverse complement strand
CCTCGTGATCTCCAATAAAGGCGAGAACGTCCACGACGTCGTCTTCGATCTTCCCGAGGGAACGGCGCAGTTGCCTTCCGAACTGCACCCGAGCGACAAGCTCCAATACGAGATCGCGGTTCCAGATAAACTGGGCACCTACTATTTCCACTGCCCCGTCGGCGACCACTACTCGCGCGGCATGGTCGGACGCATCGTGGTCCGCTGATCGCTCCTCATCGATTTCTCGCTTTTGTTTGAACAACAAAAGGCGGGCGGCGGTCTCTTACCTGGCAAAGGAACTTAGGATTTCCCAACGTCTCCTTTGCATTTGATTGAGTGCTTCGCAATTGCGCGGAGTCTTTGACTTGTGAAAGAGAGCGTGTAGGCAATGGCCTGCCACGCGCGTAGATCATGCGGCCAATGAGCCGCTTTGGAAAGCGCGAGAATGGAGAGGCAGAAAATCAGAGTCGCCCTGATCGGTGTGGGCAATTGCGCGTCCTCACTGGTTCAGGGCGTCGAATTTTATAAGTCCGCCAACCCGGATGAGTTTGTGCCCGGATTGATGCACGTGGAATTGGGCGGCTACCACGTAAGGGACATCGAGTTCTCGGCCGCCTTCGACGTCAACGAGACGAAGGTAGGCATGGATCTCTCTGAAGCGATCCTGGCTGAGCCCAACAACACCCATCGGTTTGCGTCGGTGCCCGCGACCGGCGTGACGGTTCAAAAGGGCATGACCCTCGACGGGTTGGGAAAATATCTCAGCGAGACCATCAAGGTGGCCAAGGTGGATCCGGTGGACGTTGCCCGGGTTCTTCGCGAGACCAAGACCGACGTGGTCGTCAACTACCTGCCTGTCGGGTCCGAGATGGCCACCGAATGGTACGTGGAGCAGGTGCTACAGGCGGGCTGCGGCTTTATCAATTGCATTCCTGTCTTCATCGCCTCTCGAGAATGCTGGAGCAAGAAGTTCAGGGCTCGCGGCGTGCCGATTATCGGCGACGACGTAAAGTCCCAGGTGGGCGCCACGATCGTGCACCGCGTGCTTGCGAACCTGTTCCGCGAGCGCGGGGTACGGCTCGACCACACGTATCAGCTCAACTTCGGCGGCAACACGGACTTCATGAACATGCTCGAGAGGGAGCGGCTCGAGTCCAAGAAGATCTCCAAAACACGCGCGGTGACCAGCCAGCTCGATTACGAGATGTGCGACTGCGACGCCCACGTGGGCCCGAGCGATTACGTGCCCTGGCTGACGGACCGGAAGTTCTGCTACATCCGCATGGAGGGCACTACATTTGGCGGGGTGCCGCTGAATTGCGAGCTCAAGCTGGAGGTTTGGGATTCTCCCAACTCGGCCGGCGTGGTGATCGATGCCATCCGGTGCGCGAAGCTCGCGATGGACCGCGGGATCGGGGGTGCCTTGGTAGGACCGTCCAGCTACCTCATGAAATCTCCGCCGCGACAGTTCACGGACAGCGAAGCGCACCAGCTAACGGAAGCCTTTATTTCTGGGGGCGCGACGCTCCTATGAAGATCGTTATCTACGGACTTTCCGTGAGCTCCTCATGGGGCAACGGACACGCGACGCTTTGGCGCGGGCTTATTAGGGCGCTGGCAAGGAAGGGCCACGAGGTCGTGTTCTTCGAGAAGGACGTGCCCTACTATGCGGGCCAGCGAGACCTCTGGGAATTGCCCGGAGGCGAGCTGATTCTCTATTCCGATTGGGATCAGGCGCTGGAGCTTTCGAAGCGACACCTCGACGGTGCGGATGTGGCAATGGTCACTTCTTATTGCCCCAACGGAGTGGCAGCTACCGACCTGGTGCTCGCTTCGAAAGCTCGATCGAAGTGCTTCTATGATCTCGATACTCCCGTGACCCTGGACCGCTTGGAAGCAGGCGAAGACGTCTTCTACCTTGGGCCTCGCGGCTTGGCGGACTTTGATCTCGTGCTGAGCTACACCGGTGGGTCCGCGCTGTCCGAGTTACAGACCAAACTGGGTGCAAGGCGGGTGGCGCCGCTGTATGGGAGCGTCGATCCCGACGTGCATCGCCCGGTGGCCGCGTCGTCCTCCTATGCCTCCGACGTGTCGTACCTTGGCACGTATGCCGAGGACAGGCAGGAGCGGCTGGACCAACTGTTCATCACGCCCGCGCGCCTCCTGCCCGATAAGAAATTCTTGATCGGAGGCGCCATGTATCCCCAGGAGTTCCCGTGGACCAACAACATCTACTTCGTTCGGCACCTGCCGCCATCCGACCATCCGGCTTTCTATAGCTCATCGCGGTTGACCGTCAACGTGACGCGCCGTGCCATGGCGGCGATGGGCTACTGCCCTTCCGGCAGGATGTTCGAAGCGGCAGCCTGTGGAGTGCCGGTGCTGACCGATTCTTGGGAAGGCCTCGATGCGTTCTTCGAGCCGGGGTCTGAAGTCTTGATCGGCAATTCGACTCAAGACGCCCTCGACGCGATCTCCCTCAGCGATGACGAGCTCGCGCGCATCGCCAAGGCAGCTCGGGCACGAACGTTGGACGAGCACACCGCCGACAAACGCGCGGTGGATTTCGAAAACGCGATCCAAGACGCCATGAGCCGGCGTCCGCACGAAACCGCAGGGGTGGCGTGATGTGGGGGATCGTCCCCGCTGCCGGAGTTGGCAGCCGCATTCAACCCCTGGCGTTCTCTAAAGAGCTGCTGCCCGTTGGGAGTCGCGTCGAGGACGGGTGCGAGCGTCCGCGCGCCGTTAGCGAGTACCTCGTCGAACGGATGGTCGTGGCCGGCGCGACGCGCATCTGCTTCGTGATATCGCCCGGCAAGTCCGACATCATGGAGTACTACGGCGCGTCTTATGGCCCCTCCACCGTGGCTTATGTGGTCCAGGACAATCCCGAGGGCCTGTGCGATGCCATCTTCCGTGCATTGCCTTTGATAGGCCGTGACGATGCGGTTGTGATCGGTCTGCCGGACACCGTCTGGTTTCCGGAAGACGCCCTCTGCGCGCTTCCCAACGACCGGCTTTCCTTCTTGCTCTTTCCCGTCGCGCGGCCCGAGTTTTTCGACGCGGTTGTTACGGACCCCACCGGCAGCGTGCGACAGGTCCAAGTCAAGAGCGAGGATGCGGAATCGCACTGGATCTGGGGCGCGATCAAGGCGCCTGCTCATGTCCTAAGCGAGCTGCATCAGCTCTGGTGCGAGCGGTCGCCGCGAGATGAGTTTTTCGGCACTTTGGTGAACGCTTACCTTGAGCAAGGCGGCACTGCGCAAGGCGTCAAAGCGGGCCAGTCCTATGTGGATGTTGGCACTCTCAACGGATATCGGGAGGCTATCCGCCTCCTGAGCGAGCAAGCCGCGGAGCGGCACGTGCCCGCTCCGGCCAACGGCCGTGCTGCAAGACATTCCAATCCAAGGAGCGACAATGGCCATTCGGTCTTACGATCGTGAGCGAGAGCTCTCCCGAGAACAGATCCAGAAGAAGGTGGACGAACTCGGCCCCTGGTTCCACAACATGGATCTCAAAGGGATCCAAACCGCGCCGAACCACTTCCTAGGCGACTACCCAAACCTAAAGTGGCGCAAGTTTTCCAGCGCCATCCCTGCGGACCTCGCTGGCAAGACGGTGCTAGATATCGGTTGCAACGGCGGCTTTTACTCGATGGAGATGAAGCGTCGCGGGGCAGCTAGGGTGTTGGGCATGGATTCCGACGACAACTTCCTGAAGCAAGCCCGTTTTGCCGCGGAAGTGAACGGCTGGGATATCGAATTCCGCAACCTGTCTGTCTACGATGTGGGCGCGCTCAACGAGACCTTCGACGTCGTTCTTTTCTTGGGCGTGCTTTACCATCTTCGCCACCCGCTGCTCGCTCTTGACCTCATTCACGACAACGTCGCCAAAGACCTCTTGGTGTTTCAATCCATGCAGCGCGGCAGCACTGAGATCGATCCTCTGGAGGACGACTATCACTTTTGGCAGACCGACATGTTCGACGAGCCCGGCTATCCCAAGATGCACTTCATCGAGAAGCGCTACTCGAACGACGAAACCAATTGGTGGGTGCCGAATCGAGCTGGCGTGGAGGCGATGCTTCGCAGCTCCGGCTTCGAGATCCTGGAGCACCCGGAGGACGAGGTTTACGTGTGCCGACGTGTAGAGCTGCCGATTCCGCCGGACGGTCCGAGAGCCGTTTATCCGGCGAGGGGGTCTGTAAGCCTTGGTTGAAGCGGCGATGATCTGGAACGAGCCCAACAACAAGTCCCACTGGGATTTGGAGCTCGATCCAGAGTGGAAGATCTTCTCGGAGCTGGCGAAGAGCGCAGGCGAGTCCATTCGCTCGGAGAACCCTTACCTGCCGCGAGTTTTGGGTGGGATCTCGCCGATCGACGCTTCATTCATCGAGCGCATGCAGCGGCAGGGTGGTTTGGACGAGATCGACGTTGTTGGCTTGCACGGCTTCCCTCTAGACTGGAATCACTGGCAGCTTAACGACTGGCCGGCAAAGCTGGATGAGATCCGCGCCGTGACCGACCTGCCGTTGTGGGTTACCGAGGTCGGCATCTCCACGTTCGGGGCGGAGGAGGTGCAGGTGTTTGGGCTGCAACGTTCCGTCGAGCTGTTGGTGGGCAACGCAGAGCGGATCCAGTGGTACAGCCTCTACGATTTACCGAAAGCCTGGCCCGCAACCACGCGCCATCGAGAGGCGGAGGGATCTTCTTATTATCGGCACTTCTACATGGGCCTGATCCGAGAGGACGGCACACCCAAGCCGGCTCTGGAGAAGTTCGCCGAATACACGCCGGAGGTTGGCTTGTGCCAGTGGTTCCACTTTGAAGACCACCGGCTGGACGACGCTGTGCAGTGGATGAAGCGCCTCGGGGTGCGCTATCTGCGGACGGGCCTGAGCTGGGCAGACTCCTATCGCGCAAACGCGTTGGACTGGTTCGATCGACAGATGGATGCGCTGCAGGACTTCGACGTGACGGTGACGTACTGTTTCACGCCGGAGCACAAGGGCATCCAGCCGCACCACGCGAGCCCCCCCGTCGACGTGCGCGAGTTCGCTGACTTTTGCGCCGAAATGACTCGCCGGTATGCGTCTGCGCGACCGGCGACGGTTGAACGTGAATCCAAGGAGGTTCGACGTGACGCCGAGCCAGACCCTGTCGCGTGACGTCCAGGTGCTGCCTGATCCGACGGTCGAGAGCACCGTCGTCGTCGTCGTTGCGCATCCCGACGATGAAACAATCGGGCTGGGGTCTCTGCTGTCCCGATTTCGCGCGGCGCTGTTCGTCCATGTGACGGACGGCTCCCCTCGGGATCTGTGCGATGCAAAGGGGCATGGCTTCCAAACCCGAGAGGAGTACGCGTTTGCACGTCGCGCCGAGCTGTTCAAAGCCATGGAATTGGCTGGCGTGCCGGAACCTGAACTACTGGAACTGGGATGTATCGATCAGGAAGCGTCTTTTTGCATGGTGTCGACAGCTAGGCGGCTCCGTGACCTATTGATCACAAGGTCGGTGCGGTGCGTGATTACCCATGCCTACGAGGGCGGCCATCCGGATCACGACGCAACCGCTTTTGCGGTCCACGCGGCTGCCAAGCTCTTGGACGACCCGTCGCGCATCGTGGAATTCGCCGGTTACCATCAAGGACCGGACGGCATCCGCACCGGCCAATTTCTGCCGTCTTGTGGCGAGGAGGAGGTCGTCGAGTTGAGCCCTGAACGCGGCGCGACTAAGCAGGCTCTGTTTGAGTGCTTCGCTTCTCAGCGCGACACTCTGAAGTACTTCCTAACCGGCGTGGAGAGGTTTCGAGCGGCTCCCCGCTATGACTTCACTAAGCCGCCGCACGAAGGGCGGCTGTTTTACGAGAATTACTCGTGGGGAATGAGCGGGCAATGTTTCAGATCTCTGGCGCATGAGGCGCTCCGAGAGCTTGGATTGGAGGGACCGATGTGAGAGTCCTGAGCGTGGCTTATCCGCTCGCTCCCGTCGGGCCGGATGCCGTCGGCGGTGCGGAGCAAGTGCTTTCGAGCCTTGATAAGGCATTGGTCGACGGTGGGCACGAGTCGATTGTCGTTGCGCGCGAAGATTCTCTGATCTACGGGCGGCTTGTGCCTGTTACCCGCCGCCATGGAGTGCTGGACGATGCAGCCAAGGCCTCCGCTCAGGACGAATGCAAGGAAAGGATCGACTGGGCGGTTGAGATGTATCGGCCTGACGTCGTGCACATGCACGGCGTGGACTTCTTCAAGTATTTCCCTGAACCTGGCGTGGACGTGCTCGTGACGCTGCACCTGCCCCTGAGCTGGTACCCAACGGACGCGTTGCACCCTGCTCGGCCCCGAACCTACCTGCACTGCGTGTCCTGGAGCCAGCATCTGTCCGCGCCCGCCGGCGTTCGGCTTATGGATCAGATTTCGAATGGCGTCGCGCTCGAAGCCTCGTCAAGCGTGGTCTCAAAGGGAAGGTTTGTTGTAGCGTTGGGCCGAATTTGCCCCGAGAAAAATCTGCACGTGGCACTTGAGGCTGCGCGCTTGGCCGACGTGCCTCTTTTTCTGGGCGGACAGGTGTTCGCTTTTCCCGAGCATCGCCGCTATTTCGAGCAAGAGATCGCGCCGAGGCTTGACTCGAGAAGACGGTTCATTGGTGCCGTTGGCTTTGCGCGGAAGCAGCGTCTGCTGAGCGCCGCGCGTTGCCTTCTCCTGCCCACGCTGGCGCCGGAGACAAGCTCCCTCGTGGCGATGGAGGCGCTGGCGTGCGGCACGCCCGTGGTCGCGTTTCCTTCGGGCGCTATTCCCGAGATCGTGGAGCATGGCCGCACAGGGTTCCTTGTGCGCAGCGCCGAGGAGATGGCGGACGCGATCCGGCGCGTGGGTGCACTCGATCCGGAGGAGTGCAGGCGCGTCGCCCGAGCGCGGTTTTCTTTACCCCGTATGGTGGAGAGCTATCTATCCGCGTACCGGCAGATCCAGTCGGCAGGGCGAGGCGCTTATGTCGCTTAGCGCGGCTCCATCGGTCCGATGTGAGCGCGTCTCCGACTTGGAGAGCATTAGACCGGAATGGGACGCCCTCTGGGCGCGCTGCCCGAGCACTACTCCTTTCCAATCCAGCGCGTGGCTGATCCCGTGGTGGCGTCACGTTGGACGCGGAGAATTATTTGTTTTGTCTATCCAAATAGACGGCCGGCTCGTCGGTTTGGTGCCCATGTACGTTTACGAAGAGGGCGGAGTAAACAAGCTGTTCCTGCTTGGAATGGGCACGAGCGACTACATGGACGGGCTCTTCGAGGCTGGCTTCGAAGACCTGGTTTGCAAGGAAGCATCGGCTCACATGGCAGCAGAACGCTCTACGTGGAACATTGCCGAATTGCATCAGCTCCGTCCGTTTTCGCCCCTTCCGCGTTTAAGAGATTCCCCTCCTTTGAAGGAGGGGCTAGGGGTGGTTGTCGAGCAGGTGCCAATGACCGGTCAGGGCGCACCATTGCAAACACGGGAATCCGCCGGCGAGCCATGTCCGGTTTTGAGTTTGTGCGGGAACGTGGAGGACACCATCCCCAAGCGCATGCTCCAGAACCTGCGCTACTACGAGCGCAGGGCCGAGAAAGCCGGTCCCATCAGCTACAAGCAAGGTGTGTTTCTGGACGACCTGATCAGGCTCCACACGGCCCGTTGGCGCAGCCAAGGAGAATCCGGAGTACTAGCGGATGAGGCCGTCCAGGGCATGCATCGCGAATGCGTACCTTGCTTACAGCGCCTCGGCCTGCTCAGAATGTATGCCTTGTCCATCTCAGACCGAATTGCAGCCGTGTACTACGGCTTCCTCCACCGTGGCCGCGCTTATTACTATCTCAGTGGGATCGACCCGGCGTTTCAACACCTCAGCATTGGGACCCTTATCGTGGGCTGCGCGATAAAAGAAGCCATCCGTGAAGGCGCAACCGCATTCGATTTCCTCCGGGGCCAAGAGCCGTACAAGTACCTCTGGGGCGCAAAGGATGAACCGACCAACGTGCTTCGCTTCACGGCGGAGGGACTGGCTTGAGGGTTGGCTACGAGCACACCGGCCTCGCAACCTCGTTCGAACTCCGCACCGAGGTGGTCGTTCGCCCCGTTCGCGGAGACGACCTGGAGCACCTCGAATGGTTCGGCGAGTTCACCCACCACCGCAACATCATCGAGTCCGTCTTTGAGAAGCACCTCAAGGGAGAGGTGCTTATGCTTGTTGCCGACCTCAACGGCTTCCCCGCCGCCCAGGCGTGGCTAGATCTGCCCGCGACAACCGAGGAGCCGGCCTACGTCTGGGCCGTCCGTGTCCATGACATCTTCCAGGGCATGGGAATCGGCTCTCATTTGATGTACGCGGTGGAGGAGTTTGCCCGTAATCACGGCGCGCGCGCACTCGAGCTGGAAGTGGATCAAGACAATCTGGGCGGCTATCGGTTTTATTGCCGCATGTGCTATGAAGTGGTCGGCGAGGAGGTGGGCGACTACCGCTACGTCGATATCGAGGGACATCCTGTTCGGGTCCTCAAGAACAACTGGCGAATGAGAAAGGAGCTTCACATTGGCGAACCCCCTTGGAATTCGGTGGACCTTAGGTGATGT
>JAXDKF010000265.1:0-6119 GCA_034667265.1 Fimbriimonadaceae bacterium | reverse complement strand
GTAACCGATTTCAGAGGAGAGTCAGGCGAAGACATCGATCGCCTCCGTGCCGAGCTCGCCTATGGCAAAGAGGAATGGGCGGAGGAGCTCGCGGCGATCGAGGAGAGCTTCGCACCCGTCATCGAAGCCTGCAAGATGCACGGACGTGCCATCCGGGTCGGCGTGAATCATGGCTCTTTGTCTGAGCGCATCTTGGTCACCTATGGCGACACGCCGGAAGGCATGGTGCAGAGCGCCCTTGAATATCTCCGCGTTTGCGAGAAGCACGGCTACAAGAACTTGAACATATCGGCAAAGGCCTCTCGCGTGCCGATCATGTTGGCCGCCAATCGGCTGATGGTCAAGCGCATGGACGAGGAAGGCATGTCCTATCCTTTGCACTTGGGTGTTACGGAGGCTGGAGACGGCGAGTACGCGCGTGTGAAGTCCACCGCGGGGATCGCAACGCTGTTGGCAGAAGGGATCGGCGATACGATCCGCGTTTCCCTCGCGGAAGATCCGATCCACGAAATCCCGGTTTGCTACGACATCTTGCAGGCCCTGGGCTTGCGCAAGACGAAAGTGGAGTACATCGCGTGTCCGTCGTGCGGGCGCACAAAATTCCACCTTCCGCGTGTACTGAATGAAGTGCGCGACGCGACCAACCACCTTGTGGGCTTGGACATCGCTGTGATGGGTTGCATCGTGAACGGCCCCGGCGAGATGGCCGATGCGGACTACGGCTACGTGGGCGCGGCTGGTGGGAAGATCACGCTGTATCGCGGCAAGGAAATCGTCAAGAACGGCATCCCGCAAGAACAGGGCGTGCACGAGCTCATCGAGCTGCTAAAGCTCGACGGCGTTTGGACGGAACCGCCGGCCGGGTCGGCGTCAAAGCGCGAGCTGACGAGCCTGCGGACCGTTTAGCTTTAGAGGCTGCGCAGGTAGTTGTCCACGTTGCCCAACTCCGACCAGATTTGCGTGAGCTGAACGTCCAGTCGCTCCATCTCTTTTTGAATTCTAGAACGCGTCTCTTGTGCTTGACGGATCTGGGCTTCGAAGGCGAACTTTAGGTCGCCGGCGTTCGGCATGTCCTGCTGCAACTCCGCCTCGACGTGCACCGTGTCGTTATACAGCTCTTGGAGACGCTGCCTACGCGCGAGAAGCCGATGCTCGAGGTCGGCGTTGGGATCGTCCGATGATGGCAGGGCGGTATGCAACTGCTGCCGGCCCCAGTAGAAACTCGATATTGGACCGACGGGCATAACGGTCGCGAGGAATACGAACGGTATCGTGCAGATCCACAGGAAGAACAGCTCCCGGTGGGCCATCGCCAGCGGATAGACCAGCAGGGCGTAGAGCAGGAAGTCGGCGAAGCCGGAGAGGACGCGCCGGTCGATGGTCTCGACCTCCGGACCGGGCTCATCCCGGCGGCGGCGTTGCGCGTCTGCCAGAAGCAGTGTGTCCACGTAGCGTGAATCGAGCCAACCGAATCTCCACCTCATAGCAGAAACTCCCTATCCTATGGTACGCGCGGCAGCGGCCATATCGTGCCCGCCTACTTCCCTAAGGGCGCCATGGATTTGTAGAGCCAGGCACGGGCGAGGGGGACTTGATCGAAGGCGTGGTCGCCGCTCTCCGTTTCACCGGGAGGCAGGACGTTGCGGCCATAGGCTCCCCAAGGCCCCATCTGCACGATCTGGATGTAGGTACCTCGATTGCTGTAGGGGATCGGCGCCTGCCCGGTTACCGCGATATTGTCGACGTCGAGCCTCCAGGCGGAAACATCGGGACCTAATTTTGCGAGCGCTTTTTCCCAAGCGGCACGCGCGACTTGGTCCACGCTCCGGCCCTGCATGTAATCGACCTTGGTCCTCTTCTCGAGCGCGGCAAGGATGACCGTGGGCTGCGCGGCCAACGCGAAGAGTTGCGGATCGATGAAGTTGCCGGTGGTCTTCAGGAAGATCTCCTCCCTGAGGCTGGCAAACCAGTTGTTGTAAAGCCGCGACGCGGGCGAGCCTTGCACGGCCCATCCATCGTAGGCGCTGGCCTGCGCTTGCAGAAATTCCGGCCCACTCGCGACGGCCCGCTTCCAGTAAGGCGCGAAGAAGCGGTACGTCTCGTTGCGGCGAGCGATGGTCCAAGGCACCATCTCAACATCGGACGGGGCAAGGCTCTTCTTATCGGCCGCGGCGAGCACCTCCGTGTTTCGAAATACGCGGCCCCACACGGGCGAATCTCCGTTCGGCCACCACGCGGCGGGTTTGTTGTTCCAGTTCGCAGCCAAACCGCCTTTGGGGTTCCGCACGTGCGGCATCTGATCATAAGCCACCATGCCGCGCCAGTCGAACTGAGGATCTCCGGGAGTTGGAAAGCGCGGATCGATTCCAGGCGCCCTCAACGGAATGCGACCGACGTAGCGATATCCCACGTCGCCGTCCGCCGTCGCATAGAAGAAGTTGAAGTTCATGGTGGCGGCAGACATCGCCTGCTCCGCCTGGTCGGCGTTCTTCGCTTTGTAGAGATCGAAGACCCCGTTCAAGCTATCAAGCTCGGCGCCATAGCTCGCGGGGCGTCGCACGAAAACCGCGCTCTTGCTATTGATCACCACCGGACCATGAAGCGTGTTCAATCGGGCAACGGTTTGATCGGGCTTGCCCTTGATTTTCAGAGTGCGCTCGACCTTCTCGAGCTTGCGGGTCTCCGTTCCGTATGTGTAGCTGTCCGAGGCCGCGGTTTTGTAGAAGAAGACATCGTCCGTGTCCGCGACTCCGCTGGTCAGTCCCCATGAGACGTAAGGAGTTGCGCCCACATACACGCCGGGCACGCCAGGCACGTCCATTCCGGCAACCCTCAGGCCCGGCGCTTCCAAGGCGACCTCATGCACGATGGACGGCGTGGTGAAGCCCATCTGCGGACCGGAAAGAAGCAGCGGGTGTCCCGTGGCGGAACGTTTGCTGCCCACGATTAGCGCATAGCTGCCAGCTTTGAATGGGACGGCCGTCAACTGCGCCACGCGCCTGCTTTCCTGCTTTTCGGCCAGTCTGATTCCCGGGAGCAGCTCGAACAGTCCAAGCTTTGGCAGCATGGCGAGGTGGCGATCTGTGATGGTTCTATCGAACGGAGGAAAGATGACCGGCTTGACCTTCACCGAGTCGTCTTCCGGATACACGGTGGGCACCGCCTTTGGATCGTTCTGCCAGATGAAATCGCCGAGGATGTCGAGCTTTCGATCCTTGGCATTGGGTTGGCCCTCGAGATAGGCGAGGAGCGCCATGTTCCTGATCTCGCCCGCGCCAAATCGCCCGAACTGTTGGAACAGCAGGACGCCGATCGCCATCGAGTCTTCCTTGGTCCATTCGACGGGATCGAAGCCGTTGTCCTTGTATCCGGCTGGGAGTGTTCCGCCCGTCTTCGCGTTCATTAGGTAAGAGTTCACTCCGCGAACATAGCTGTCAAACGCGTCTCTGACTTCCGGGTTGAGGCGCGCGTATTGCTGGTTTAGCTCGGCGTCCGTATAGCTGATCTTGAGGACTTCTTTATCGGCGTTGCCGTAGCTCTCGCCGAACACCTCGGCAAGTCTTCCCCGCGCGAGCCGACGCGAGTATTCCATCTGCCACATGCGAGCCTCAGCGGTGGCATAGCCTTCCTGAAAGAATGCCTCAGACATGGTCGCGGCTTTGATTTGCGGCACGCCAAACGCGTCGCGGGCGATCTTGGGGGGCGTGGTCTGAAAGGCGAGCGCAACGGCCAGCAAAAGCATGGCGATAGCTTAGCGCGTTCAGGGGAGGGTGCGGCGGCTGCCGCCGAGCGCCTTTCGGCTCACGACGCCAACTACGAGAAGTCCGACACCAACGAGGATAAGGACCGGGAGAAATGTCCAGACGAGTGCGAGAAGGAACTTGAGGGCGAAGTAGCCGACGACTACCCCGATGAGGATGTAAAGACCAAGTTTGACGCTTCCCGACATTAGCTTCCTTTGAATTCGCTGTTGGGTTGACCCGCAAAGCTACTCTACACCAGATGTCGGTCGACCGTTCGGCGGCTGGAACCCACTAGGACTTTGGACCCTTTTTGATCTCGCGGCCAACAATTATTTCTTAGCGAATTTGCTGAACGGCCCCGCTTAGGCGATCGTTGCCAAGAGCTCCTTCGTTTCAACGAGCGCCGCGTCCAGCGTGTCCACCGCGAAGTGCACCTGCTCCTCTGTAATGATCAGCGGTGGCTCGAAGCGGAGGACCCGGGGGTTGTTGAGTGCGTACGCCACACACAGGCCGCGCTTCAGCATCTGCGCCACGGTGAGCTCGCCAACCTCATCCATTGCAAATTCGACACCGACCATGAGTCCCCTGCCGCGGACCTCACTAATGAGATCCGAGTGTCGGCTCTGCAGATCCTGCATCCCGGCGAGCATGACGTCGCCCATGACTTTGGACCGGGAGACCAGGTCTTCTTGCTCGATAACGTCGAGCGCGGCAATGCCGGCCGCGCAGGCTAGCGCGTTGGCGCCGAAAGTGGACGTGTGGGCCAGCGGGTTCTGCCCATAGACTTCTGTCCAAATCGCGTCTGTGCCCATGCAGCAGCCCAGGGGCATGACGCCTCCGCCGAGCGACTTGGCGAGGGTCATGAGGTCGGGGTTGACGCCTTCCCACTCCACGGCAAACATGCGGCCCGTGCGGCCCAAACCGGTTTGCACTTCGTCGGCGATGAAGAGCGTCCCGTGCTTGTCGCACGCGCGGCGGATCTCCATCAGGTAGCCGTCTGGCGGAACGATGATGCCCCCCTCGCCCTGGATCGGCTCGACGATGAAGGCCGCTGTTTGGCTGTCGATCGCCTTGACCGCGGCATCCGAATCGCCGTATGGAACGAACACGACACCAGGGATGAGCGGCTCAAACCGCTTGCGATACTTCTCTCTTCCTGTGACTGAGAGGGCGCCCAGAGTCTTGCCGTGAAAGCTGCCTTCGGTCGACACGAGCTTGGTCCGGCCGGTGCTGCCTTTCGCGAACTTGAGGGCGGCCTCGACTGCTTCGGCTCCGCTGTTGCAAAAGAAGCAGAACTCCAGGCCACTCGGCGCGATACCCGCCAAGCGCTCCGCGAGGTCTGCGGCAGGCTTCGTAAAGAACGCCTTGCCGCTGAGAGCGATGGAATCGAGCTGCTTCTTGACCGCTTCGACGACCTTGGGATTGCGATGGCCTACGGCGAAGGTGCCATACCCGCCAAGGCAGTCGAGCAGCTTTCGGCCTTCGTGGTCGTAGATGTAGCAACCCTCGGCGTAGGTCTCGACTCCGAACCCGGCGAAGGCTTGGAGCTTGGCGAGATAGGGGTTGATGTGCCGGCTGTATTTGCCGAGAACGTCCTCAAACAGCGCGTCCGAGTCCATGGGTTGCAGTATGGGCAGATCGTGCCCTGTCGAGTGGGACCATGGGATCCAACCCCAGATTCCAATCCCTACGCAGACCCTGAATCCGACTGCAGGAACGGGTAGCGGTAGTCCGTCGGAGGATTGAAGGTTTCCTTGATCGTCCGCGCACTTAGCCATCGATAAAGGTTAAGCATCGAACCCGCCTTGTCGTTGGTGCCACTCGCCCGTGCACCGCCGAACGGCTGCTGGCCGACGACCGCGCCGGTGGGCTTGTCGTTGATATAAAAGTTCCCCGCGGCGTTCCGGAGCTTGACCATGGCGCGCTCCACCGCTTCCCTATCGCGCGCGAAGACCGCACCGGTGAGGGCGTAAGGCGATGTCTTGTCGACCAGCTCCAACGTGTCCTCGTATTTGTCCGATTCGTACACGTAGAGCGTGAGCACCGGGCCGAACAGCTCCTCGCACATGGTGCGGTACATCGGGTCGCTCACTTCGATGACCGTCGGCTCGATGAAATAGCCTTTCGATTTGTCGTACCCCCCACCCACCAGGATGTTGACGACAGAGTCCTTCTTGGCCCGGTCGAGATAGCCGGCCAGCTTGTCGAAGCTCTTCTCATCGATAACCGCGTTGATGAAGTTGCCGAAGTCCTCGACGGTTCCCATCTTGAACGACTTCACGCCATCGACCAGCTTCTTCTTCACCTCGTCGGCCATGTTGCTCGGGATGTAGCAACGAGACGCGGCGGAGCACTTCTGGCCCTGATACTCGAAGG
>JAXDKF010000264.1:0-20381 GCA_034667265.1 Fimbriimonadaceae bacterium | reverse complement strand
GGCGGACGCTCCCGCGGTCGGACCCCTCACTATCACTCGCGAGGCGGCTCACGCAGAGGCAATAAGGAACTCGCCCGACGTTATCGAGGCCGACGCAAACGTTCGCGCTGCGGAAGCCGCAATCGCCGAGGCGAGGCGCGTGAGGGATCCGGATCTGAGTGTGCAGGCGTCTCACGCGCACACCACCGACCCCACCACGTATTCCGATCTGACCACGCTGAACTTGAGCATGGATCTTCCCCTAGGGGGCGGCACGGTCGCTCGCCAACAGCTCAAACAGGCTCAAGCGATGCTCGAACAGGCCAAGGCCACGCGCGAGATCGCTCTGCAGTCGCTGGATTTAGCAGTTGAGCAAGCTTTCTTGGACTTTGAGGCGAACCTATCCAACGTCGAATCGGCAAAGGAGACGGTAAGGATCGCGGAGGAGAGTTATCAAAAGGCAGTACAGGCGTATGCTGCCGGCCTGACCACTACGCGCGACGTCCTCGATGCCGGCTTTGCTCTTGCCACCGCGAGAAACGATTTGAACACTGCAGTCTACGATCTCGCACTCTCTCGGGCCAAGCTCGACCAGGTTATTGGCCGGGAGCCCAAGCCTTGAGCTCCCGAGTGTTTCTCTTAGCGGCGGTTGCGTGCATCGCGTCCCAGGCCTGTAACAGGGCCGCCACACCTGCCGCTGTCGACGCGCCGAAGCCGGTCGTCGAAGTAACTCTGGCGCCCGTTAAGCGCGCAAGCCTCCGCGCCACCGTGTCGGTAACCGGCACCCTTGCGCCGTTGCCGAGCCAAGAGGCAAAAGTTGCGCCCCTGGTGGCCGGCAAGATCCAGAGGATGCTGGTCAAGACGGGCGACAATGTTCAGAAGGGCCAGGTGATCGCTACGCTCGATCCCGGCATGCTGCTGGGGCAGATCCAGCAAGCGCAAGGGACCATCGCTACAAGCCAGGCGACCTTGAATCAATCGAAGGTGAATTACCGTTCCCAAATAGCTTCGCAACAGGCATCTGTGGAACAGGCCCGCTCCAACTTGCAGGCACAGGAGATCGCGTTGCAAAGGCTTAGGGCTGGTTCGAGGCCGCAAGAAGTTGCGCAGGCGCAGAGCAACGTCGTCTCGGCGCAGGCCGGCCTTCAGAACGCTCAGCAGAATCTAGGCCGCTCGCAAACTCTTTTTTCGCAAGGACTGCTGGCTCGCAAGGACTTGGAAGCCGCCCAAGCCGCCGAGCGCACCGCCCGGTCGCAGGTACAAAACGCGGAGGCCGCTCTTTCCCTCGTAAAGCAGGGGAACCGCCCAGAAGATATCGCCGCAGGTCGCAACGCGGTCTTGCAGGCGCAACAGCAGTTGCGCGCCGCCCAAAACCAGGCGGTTCAAAACGCGGCCAAGGCGCAAGATATCCGAATTGCCGAGGGCCAGTTGCAGAACGCGATCGGCGCGCTCAAGTCGGCGCGCGCGCAACTCACCGCTCTTACCGTGCGGTCGCCGCTCAGCGGCGTGGTTGCCGGCGCTACGCCAAATCCAGGCGAATACGTGGACACCACAGGCGCCCTTGCGACGATCGTGAATCTTTCCGCCGTCCGCGTGTTGCTGAACGTGCCGCTGGCGCAGATCTCCGAGGTTCGGCCTGGACAGGAGGTCGTCTTCACGACCGAGGCGGATCCGTCCCGGGTCCATAGCGCGAGGGTTACGGTCGTAGGCACCGCCGTCGATCCCGCAACTAACACCGTCCCCGTCGAGGCTATCGCCGGCAACGCGGATCGGTCTCTTAGAGACGACGGTCTCGTCAAGGCTGAGATCGTCGTTGACGAGCACAGCAATGCTTTGGTCGTGCCAGTAGATGCAGTTGTCGACAAGGGTGGCAAGCCCACCGTCTTCACGGTCACGGCAGACAACATCGCCCACGCCAAAGAAGTTAAGGTCGGCATCCGGCAGGGCTCCTTGGTCGAGATCCTTTCCGGGCTCCAGGAGGGAGACAAGGTGGTCGTCAAGGGGGCGTTTGAGCTGGAGGACGGCACTCAGGTCCAGACCACAGGATGAACGCCTACCGCTGGATCCAGCTTCACGTCCGGCTTCTTGTGCTGATCGTCGGCAGCTTGTGCGTGCTCGGCGCGTTCATCTCCACGCGGCTTCCCGTCGCCATCTTCCCCGATCTGAAGATCCCGCGCATCATCATCGCCGCGGAAGGCACGGACGCGCCTGCGCAGACCATCTTGATTGGCGTGACCAGGCCAATCGAGGAAGTGGTCAGCACGATCCCCGGGTTACGGCTCGTGCAATCCACTACTACGCGCGGCTCGGCGGGATTCACGTTAACGTTCGCCGACGGCACGGACATGGACGTCACGTTGCAATTGGTCAACTCGCGCATCGCCCAGGTGCAGAGCAACTTCCCGCCCGGCATCGCGGTCACCGCGGAAAAGCTGAACCCGACCGTTTTTCCCATCCTGAATTGCAGCATCACTTCTAACACCAAAAGCCTTGCCGAGCTCCGTCAGTTGGCGATCACCACGATCCGGCCAAGAGTGGCTCGCGTGCCGGGCGTCGCGCGCGTGCTGGTGAACGGCGGCGACACCGCCGAGATGCAGATCACGATCCGGCCGGAGGCTCTGGCGTCCCACGGGATCTCGCTCGCGCAGGTTGACGACGCACTTACAAAGTCCAACGCGGTCAGCGCTGTCGGCATCTACGAAAACCGGTACATCCAGCACCTCGTGCTCGTGTCTGGCTTGCTTAGAGATCCGGAGACGATCCGCAAGATCGTGGTGGACGTGAAGAACCGGATTCCCGTCACGGTGGGCGACGTTGCTACCGTGGGCGAAGGTGTTGCCCGGAGAACGGTTATTGCGACCGGCGGGGGCAAGGATGCGGTGATTCTCAACATCATCCGGCAGCCGGAGGGCAACACCATCGACGTTGCCAAGGGCGTGTTGCAGGAGTTCGCCTCGATGAAGGACGCCCTGCCCAGCGACGTAGTGATCACGCCATTCTACGATCAGTCGCAGATCGTGCAGGAGTCCCAAGTCAGCGTCGTTGAGGCAATCGCGATCGGCGGCGTGCTGGCCCTCATCGTGGTCGCGATGTTCCTGCGCAACGCCCGTTCCGCGTTCGTCGCGATGGCGATGCTCCCGATTACGCTGCTGATTGTCTTTGCCGCCCTGAGCCTCATGGGCATGAGCCTTAACATCATGACCTTGGGCGCAATCGCGATCGCCTTGGGGCTTGTCATCGATGATGCCATCGTGGTGGTCGAACACATCTTCGCACAGCTCGAGCAAGGCCAGCCACGCGCGCAGGCGGTAACGCAAGGCCTGCGAGAGATCCTGCCGGCCATGTTCACCTCGAGCGCGGCGTCGATCATCGCCTTCTTGCCACTAACTCTGCTGCCCGGAGTCACGGGAAACTTCTTTGCCCCGATGGCGAAGACCCTTGCCGTGACCCTCGTGATCTCGCTCGTCCTGTCGATCACCGTCCTTCCGCTGCTCGCGGGATGGGCCTTTCCCGTGCATGTCCGCCGCCACTCGAACCCTGAGGCGCAGGAAAAGCCAGGCTTTTACGGCAAGCTGATCGCTTTTGCCCTTCGGCGCCGAGCCGTGATCCTGCTCTCGCTTGTGCCGCTGATCTTCATCGCCTACTTCTTGTCCGGGCGCTTGGCGACGGGCTTCATGCCGGAGTTCGATGAAGGCGCATTCGTCTTCGACTACCGCATGCCGCCGGGGACTTCGATCGAGGAGACCGACCGCGTGTTGCGCCAGGTGGAGGAGGTTTTTTCGAAGACGGATGGCATCCAAACCTGGTCTCGTCTGACGGGCGCCCTGTCCGGCTCCGGCCTCGAGATCACCGAGCAAAACCAGGGAGACATCCTCATCCGGTTGAAGAGCGGCCCGCGCCCGAGCATGGACGAAGTCATGACCACCGTGCGCACGGAGGCCCTGAAGGTCGTTCCAAACCTGGAGATCGACATCAAGCCCATCCTCGGCGACTTGATCGGCGATCTTGCGGGCGCGCCGTCCCCGATCGAAGTCAAAGTTTTCGGACCCGATATCGCCACGCTCACGACCCTTACCGATGAAGTTGCCAAGAGGGTAGAGGGCGTCAAGGGCGTCGTCGACGTGGCAAACGGCATCATCGAGAGCGGCCCCGAGGTCACGGTCGACGTCGACCCCCTCCGCGCGGCGGAGCTCGGGCTATCCGCGGACACGATCACGGCTGCCACCAAGGGTGCGATGGAGGGCGACCAGGTTGGCTCCATCTGGAAGGGCGAGTTCCTGGAGCCGATCCGCGTGCGATATCCATTCACCCGCCAACGCACCGAACAAATGCTTTCCGATCTCCAGATCGCCACGCCCACTGGGCAGCTCGTGCCGCTGACCTCTGTCGCAACCATCAAGACCACGCCCGGCACTCCACAGGTCACGCGAGAGAACCAGAGGATGATGTTCGCGGTTACGGCGCGGCTCGAAGGCATCGACTTGGGGACCGGCGTGAGAGGAGTACAGCAGAGCCTCGCGTCCTTGGCTTTGCCACCGGGCTATGGCATCGAATACGGCGGACTTTACAAAAGCCAGCAGGAGTCCTTCAGCGCGCTGGAAATCGTGCTCGTCGTTGCCGCCGTCCTGGTCTTTGCACTGCTTGTGCTTGCCTTTCAGTCGTTGCGCATTGCCACTTCCCTCCTGATGGCCGCCGTACTCTCTTTGTTCGGTGTTCTGTTGGCGCTTTATTTCACGGGCACGCCCCTTAACATCTCGTCCTACACCGGCGCGATCATGATCGTCGGCATTGTTACGGAGAACGGCGTTCTGCTCTTCTACGAGTTCCAGCGAGAGCGCAGCCTAAAGCCCGATGCCGATGTGGATCAAGTGCTTGCGGCGGCGGGACGCGCGAGGCTTCGACCGATCTTGATGACGTGCATCGCCGCGATCCTCACCCTCTTCCCTCTCGCTCTGGGGATCGGCGCGGGAGCAGCCATGCAGAAGCCGCTGGCGGTTGCGGTCATCGGGGGCCTGGTGCTGTCCACGATTTTCACCCTCATCGTCGCGCCGGTGATCTATTCCGCCTTATCGCAGCTAAAAAGAGAGAGACGAGTCTAGGCTCCCTGGAGATGGCGCGCCAAGTAGGCCTGATAGAGGTTGCAGCGGAGCTTTAGAGAAGCGGCGGAAGAGCCCGTGACCAAGCCCGCCGTTCGCAGCCGATAGAAGCTCTCTTCGTCCGGACAGACGCCTTTCTCCAGAACAGACCGCACGGCGGCCTCCAAGCCTTTCGCGTTCAAGATGGAGACCAAGATGCGTCGCAAGTGATCGCCGAAAGGCCCCTCGTCTTTCTCTGCAGTGGCGATCAGGGCCTCCAGAGACACGCCGCCACGGACCATGTCGTCGAGACCTCGACGAACGAGGTACGGTTGGCCGCCCACTAACGCGTAGAACCGCTCTAGCTCTTCCCTGCTTTTCAGCGGCTCGCCGTACCGCTTATTGAGCTCCCCGACCTGCTCGATCGTGAAGTCGCTCAGCTCCAATCGCGTGCCCACGTTGAACGGCGACTGATGAAGGTCGGTGATGAAGAGGTGCGCCTCAGTTGCGTAAGCGATCACCATGGTCAGCTTGGACCACGGTCCGTGCGGATCGAGTTGCCTGCGGTTGTGCCACGAGCGGAAGAGCCCAAACACTTCGCTCGAATACTCCCGGGTGAACAGACGGTCCACCTCGTCCAACGCCCACACCACCGGCTGGTCCACGCTCTCCAACACTTCCGTCTGCATGAACTGCTCGAAGTTCATGTTCGGTCCCAGCCACTGGCTCCAATGCTCGTCCACGTTGATGCGCAGCTTGAGCTGGAACGCAATGAGCTGCATCAGCGATTTGTAAAGCGTTTCGGGTGAGGCAAGCTGAGTCTCGTTGAACACTTGGAAATCCGTCAGAACGACCCGCGCTCCCGCTCTCTGCACCTCAGAAACGCCTCGCGCCAGCAGCGACGTCTTCCCCATCTGCCGCGCGCCCTTGATCAGGACGATGCTGTCCTGTTGCCGGATAGCTTCCAAAAATCTAAGATCGGTGGGACGCTCGATGTAGAACGGAGACGCCGCGCTCATCGCCCCGCCAGGCGTCTCCAATTTGAAGTCCGCCCGGGGTGGCCGCTCCGCGTCGTTCAGCGAACGCACGAGTGTTTCGATCACCTGCGCATTGCTCTCGGGCCCGTTCCAAATGGTGTAGTGGAACCGGTCCAGGATCTTTCCAAGCTCGCCTTCCACCGGATCGGTGAACTGCACCCTCACGGGCAAGATGCGCGGCTTGCCTCGCTGCTCCATCTCGTCGAGTGCGGTGCGCAGCTCATACTCCAGCATCTCGCTGTTCACGGATTTCGCCGAGATGAGCGCGATGACGGCGTCGGCCGATCGGATCTGCTTCTCGATCTCCAGGGCCCACTCCACGCCCACGCTCAGATGACGGTCGATGAACACGGCGGCGCCGCGTCCGACCATCTCCTGTTCTAGATAGGCCAACAGCTCGTCGTCAGGCCGAGCGCTTCGCTTATAGATGATCGCAACTTTGGCGTGCTTCTCGAGCTTCGTGCGAGGAAGGTTGGCCGCAAGCTTCGGCTTCAGCTCCAGGCGCAGCTCGCACAATCGCAGCAACAGATCGTGCTTCGCGGGAAACTCGCCCACTCGGTGGATGCGCCCGGCCCACTCTTCGAAGGGGCTCAGAAACTCGGCGTAGGTCTCGCTCATCAACACTTGGCCGGGACGCGCACATTCCATCGTGCGCTGAGCCACGTTGATGCCCGCACCGGTCACATTGGGTTTTCCGCTGAGGTCCTTGGTGCGTGCCACGGGACCCGAGTTGATGCCGATGCGCACCTCGCAATCGGGGTCCATCTGGCCGGATGACCGCAGCTCCACCGCGAACTGCGCCGCTGAGATTGGATCTCCGAAGAACACCAGCGCCGCGCCATCTCCGGTGTCCAGTGAATAAACTTCCTCGGCAGCGAGAGCCCTCGCGTATTCCGGTGAGCCCTGGATGGCGGTCCGCAAGCCTTGCGACAGCCGGGCCTGTTCCTCGATGCCCCGCCGTGTGAACTCCACGAGGTCTACGAAGACGACGTGGGCTATCTCAGTTCGAATTCTGCCGGATACCGCATCCATAAGGGGGCCTTGGACAAGTACGTAACGAGAAGCGTAGCGGTTACGGACAAGCTCATTGTACAGAAGGCTTATGGTCCCGAATGTCCAGCTGGGAATTGGTTGGGAACACGCTCAAGGAGCGCCAAAGGCGCAAAGTGCTGTCCGACCCCCCGGAGACCAGGTTCACGCCATCAGGAGAAAAGGCGAGCGTTCTTGTGATCACGCTGTCCGCCGGCAGGCTCCCGAGGCTCCTCAGCGTGGAGACGTTCCAAAGATGAATGGTCCCTCCTTCCCCGCTTCCGACTAAGGTTTTCATGTCCGGAGAAAAGGCGAGCGTGACGATTGCACCTGGCGCGTCGACGTCGGCGCTCCGTTCGGTCCATCCGGCGATGTTCCACACATGCAAGCCGCCGTCCTGTTTGCCAGCGGCCAACAGCGAACCGTCGGCCGAGAAAGCCACGCTGGAATAGTGACCCTCTGCCGCAATGTAAACATTGCCGCCCGCATCTCCTCGGAGAAGTCCCTTATTGGTCGAGGCGATCGCATAGGTTGAGCCTTGCCCCCAAGCCGCGTCGGAGACCGCGACGTTCTTCAGATCGATGGACTTAAGGGGCTTCCACCCCTGGACCTCGTAGACCTGTCCCTTATCTTTCGAGCCCAAGGCGAGCAGGTACCGGCCATCTGGCGAGAACAACACCTTCTGCACGGCAATGCCCACATCTTTTAGATTCGCCTTCTGCTGTCCCGTCTTGGCGTCCAGGATTTCCACCCGCCCGTCCAGCGTGCCTGCCGCGACGAACGCTTCAGTGGGATCGATGTCGACCGGCTGGAGCCCATTGCCATTTACTTTCGTGGTCCACGTCACCTTGCCGGATGGGAATTCCCTGAGAGTTATGCGCCCGTCGCTCTCGCCGCTCAGCAATTGCTTGCCATCGCGTGAGAACACCAGCGTCCTTATGCGGGCAGGCGTCACCGCGAAAGGCGACTCTAGATTCCGGCCGATGTCCTTCCAGAGCCTCACCGTCAGGTCCAAGCTGGCCGTCGCGATCTCCTTGCGAGTGGGATCCCAAGCCGCCGCCGCCATCCCTTCGGTGTGACCGGGCAGGACCAAGCTCCTGCCGTTGGCCACGTTCAGCAGCATGGCGTCGCGCCCTGAGCTTGCGATAAACACGTGATCCTTGCCTATCGGAACCAGCCCATTGATCACGTTCCGAACTGCCTTCAGCGTCTTCTCGACCTTGCCCGTGTTTGCGTTCGCCACGAACACGGTGCCGAGAGAGTCACCCATGAACAGTCTGGTTCCGTCGGGAGAGAACGCGATTCCGGTGCCTCCCTGGCCGAGCTTGTATCTCTCGGTCAGCGATCCATCCGGCGCGAGATCCAACATTGCCGTATGAAAGCTAAAGCCTAAACCGGCCACCGCCAAACTCTTTCCGTCGGGCGATGCGGCCAAGATGCCAAGTGGCTTTTCAAGAGCGATCGCATGGAGCTTTTTGCCCGATGCGAGATCCCATGTGGAAATCTGGCCCCCACTGGTGAGGGTAGCCAGCATCTTGCCCGCGCCCAGGAAAGCGACGCTGCGAACGTCTGGCTGTCCGGTGCTCAGCTCGTCCACCGTGCCGAGGTCCGCTGCCCGCATCAGCGCGACCCGTCCGTCCGCCGTCCCCACGGCGAGCATCTTGGAGTCGGGAGAAAGCGCGAGCGATCGCACGGATGACGGCGCAGGCGCGGAGACACTTGTGCGTGCATCGCTCCACATCGTTACCGAGCCGTCGTCTCCTCCCGCGTAGACCGCGGTCGGCGAAATGGCCACGGCATAGGGTCTTTCCCTTAAACCCTGAAGCACCGCCGTGCTGCGGTCGCTGGTGAGGCGCCAGAGCCTTCCCCATTCAAATCCTCTGTAGTCCGCTAGCCCTTGACGGGGGATCAGCGACTCCAATATTCCGCGCGTCTCCGCGATGTTCTGGTCCTTGAACGCGAGGTCCGCAAAGCGCATTTGCGCCGCGTACATTTGCCGCCTGAGGTCTTCCCTTTCGGCGGCGACGCGCTTGGATTCGATGATCGCCACCTTGGCTTGATCTTCCGCTCGGTGCTGCAGTTGGACCGCCTTAAACGCCGCCGCGCCGATGATGCCGGACACGAGAATGGCCGCTCCGCCCGCGATGCTCAGGCCCCGCCAAAACGCCCGCTTTGCCCGTCGGCGCTCGGCTTCCGGCATGTTCTCCTTGACCCATTTCCGGTCGAACACGCGGCGATAGATGTTGTTGCGGATCTGCAGCCGGCCCTGAACGGAACGCACCACGCCAGAGAGCTTCAATAGGCTCACGAGCGCATCGGCTTCCTCGTCTCGCACGACCTTGCCGCGAAGCACCTGGTCGTACAAGTCCAACAGGCTGATCGAATCGGATGACGACGCGAGAAGCCGGTGCCGGACGAAGGCGAAATTGTCTTCGACGGTGCGCGCTTTGTCGTTCAGGAAGAGCTGCTCGCAGAGACGATCCACGCCCGCGCCGTCTCGCACGGCCGGATCTTCCGCCACGGCGCTGCAGAGCCTCTGCGTCAGATAGGGATGGCCGCCCGTCCATCGCATGATCCGAGCGAGGAGGCGTGTTCCGCTTCGGCCGTCCGATTCCAAACCTTCCGTGAGCGCGACCGACTCCTCCAGGGTGAAGTCCGCAAGCTCGATCCGCCGGCCCACATTGAAGGGCGTCATGCGCGGATCGGCGATCAGCTCGGCGGGGGTTGCGACTCCCAGCAGACAGAACGTGAGCCGGTTGTATTCGGGATTTGTGGCGCGTCGGTTGTAGCAGTCCCGGATGGCGGCGAAGAATTCATCGGTCGGGAACGGGAGGCTTCGGATGTAATCGATCTCGTCGATGAAGATGACGAGCGAGGTCTCCACGGTCGGGAGGATCACCTTCTCGATCGCCTCGAACCACCTCTGCAGTGGGCTCCACTGTGCGTTCTTGCCCCAAAAGTCGGTAAGCGCCTTGCTCATCCCGAGCTGGCCGCCAAGGTTGGTGAGCAGACCGAAATACCACTGCTCGGTGGTTACGTTGCGCCCGATGCTCGTCAGGTCGAGGACGGCCACTTTGGCGCCTTCCTGCCTCAGCCGGGACGTCGTCTGCACCATCAGCGACGACTTGCCGATCTGCCGGGCGTTGAGCACGTAGCAGAACTGGCCTTGCGAGAGGGCTCGGAAGAGCTCGTTGTCGGCTCGCCGGGCGACATAGCAGGCGGCGTCCGCGCGCAGCGTCCCGCCCGCGACGAAAAATTCGGCCCTGACCCCCGGCTCCTCCGCCGCAACGCTCACGGGCTTTAGTGTATCGCCAGTGGTTGGGGAGATCTAACTTTTGGTGGATCTTGGCGGTCAGAAGCCCATCAATCTTTTCCGAGTTTCGACCACGGGCTCTCGAGCTTTTCATCCTTCGTCGTCAATCGTATCTTGAGGAGCCTCTCCGATTTGTCGTAAAGGTAGAACGAATTCCAGCCTTCGTGAAGGCCCGGGCTTCCCAGAAGTGTGTGGGCTACTGCTTTAAGTTCCTTCAGCTCCCTTTCATCGAACCGTCTTCCGCCAAGGATCTTGTTCGGGAACTGAACGTGAATGCGCTGAGGCATCTTCTTAACCTCGAGGTCCTTGAATGAAGACATCAGAACGAGCGTGTCGTAAAACTGGTTCGTGGCTTCGCGCACGATTTCAGCGGGTGGCGTAGCCGGCGCCTTTACTTTTGGAAACGGGTTGGCAGTCGGCTTGATGGCAGGCTCTTCGTAGTTTGTTGTTAGGTTGGACTGGGTGGCCATTTCGGTTTGAAAGCCTCCGTCCCTTCCCAGCAAATGCATTGCAAGGCTGTTCAAGAACTGCGAGCCTTTCGCAGTTGCCTTGGCGGTTGTGCTCAAGATGACTTCGGGCCTCGTGTCCTTTACCAAGTGCCTTCCCACGGCTATTTCGCGGTGGAGGAACAACTCTATAAATCTATTCGCGATGTCTCTTTCCAGCCGGCTCATGTTTCTAAAGTCGCCGTCAAACGCCAGAAGCTTGACCTCAGTGCTCGACTCCTCATTCCCAGGGTTGTGAGCTGAGATAGTCACTCGATCCAGGTGCGGAAAGCTCTCTGGGTCGAAAGGTTGTTTCATCTCGTCGAAGATCTCTTCGAGCTGTTCTCTGGCGATCTTTCGCGAGCCTTCGATGCGAAGGACGTTGTTCGAAGAAGAAAAGAACTTCTTGGCATAGTCGTCGGGCGTCAGCAACTCGACGTGGTCCGTTCCGATTCCGCTGGTGACCTTGTATCGGAACTCGAGGTCTGGGCACTCGTCGAGAAGTTCTTTGATATCCTGCGCGGGCACCCCCGTTGGGGGCCGCAAATAAAAGACGCCTACCCGCACCCGCTGCTCGATCTGCGGTAGCTGAAAAGTCGTTGCGGAGTAGTCGACGTCAAGAACCTTCACGCGGTCCTCAGGCGTGCCCAGTGCTGAAAGGGCTCTCCCCAGCTCGCGGAAGGTCATGACTTATGCTAACACCGTAACCGCTTCAGAGTATTTTCCTTTCGCGGTCGAGCTGCCATGCCCGCCTCCGCGTGTAATTTCTGGAGGACAGCTGTATTAACCCGCCGTGGGCGCCGCTCCTCTCAGTAATGAAGAAACTCCTCCTCCCCGTCCTCCTCGGCGTGGCCGCTGCGGCCAACGCCGGCATCACCGATCGCCTCTACGATTTCACCGATGCCCACTATCGCGCCAACGGCGTCGATCCGACCAAGATCGGCGGGCGTAAGCAGGCGCCCAGCACCTCGGCCGTCATCGACACGCCCTTCTTCTCCTGGCAGCGCAACGTGCGGGTCATCGGGACCTCAGGCGGCTACGGCGCCAATGGCGCGCCGAACTTCTTCGCCGTTATGGGCGGCTTGGGGCCGGACAGCTTTACGGCCGATGCAAAGGGCGTTCAAGCCAAGCAGATCGCCGAAAAGTACGTCGAGTACCTCTTCCCGGGACGCAACACCGATCCGGTCGGCCTCGGTGCGCTCCGCCAGTCGGTCGTGCTCGACAACAGCAATGGCTACTTCAGCGCGAATACGCTCGGCCTGTGGCTGCACGTATGGATCAGCTACACGGATAAGGCGTTCAACACCGAAGATGGCCGCAAGATGCTAGCCGACCTGAAGCAGAAGAACGGCCTCGCGAACGACGGCACGCCCATCATCAAGACGAAGTCGGAGATCGACAACCTCTTCAGCAAGGGCTTCGTGACCAAGAGCCAGCGAACCGATGGTCTTCGCTACGCGATCTGCCCGATCATCCGAGACCCCCGCGAGGGCGGCATCGCCAAGGATGCGTTCCTCAACTTCACAAAGAAGGCGGACGGGACGCCGCTGGAACCGGTGTTCCTCCGTGCCTTTGGCAACCTCCAGCTCTTCGGCACCTGGTAAGCCAAACGAATTCGGGCGGCCATACGGTCGCCCGAAATCGAGAAGGATGGGGTGGATCGTGAAGGACTCGAACCTTCGACCCGCTGATTAAGAGTCAGCTGCTCTACCAACTGAGCTAACGATCCGCGCCAATAAGATACCACTCCGAACCCGTGACTGCAAGGAGGTCCCATTTGGGCGCCCGAAACCGCGGCCCAGAGCCACGTCTGTCCTTAGCCTCCAGATATCGCATGGTGTGGAAGATCATCAGGCTAAGTCTGGCGTTTGCAGGCAGCGAAGCCGCGAGCAGAGAGCCCCAATCCGAGAGCCACCACCCTGATGGCTTACGCCGCTTTCTTGTCCGGCTTGCTCTTCCCAGGCTTGCCGACCCGCAACGCCCGGCGCCCGCGGTCGGAAAGCTGCTCTGAGAAGTCGGATACGGACAGCGGCTTTGCGAACAGGTAGCCCTGCCCCGTGTGGCAGCCAAGCGCGCGGAGAACGTTCATCTGGTACTCGGTCTCGACGCCTTCGCCCGTTACGTCCATCTTCATGCTTCGGGACATCGCCATGATCGCCTCGACGACGGCCATCGCCTCATCCTCATCGCCCAAGCGGCTGATGAATGCGCGGTCGATCTTGAGCGTGTCGATCGGGAACATGCTGAGAGTCGACAACGAGGAGTAGCCCGTGCCGAAGTCGTCCAGGGCCAGCCTAACCCCAAGGGCCCGCAGCCGGTTCATCTTAGCGACGACGTCCTCGCGGTTGGCCATCAACACGCTCTCCGTGATCTCGAGCTTGAGCGAAGTTGCGAGCAGGCCAGTCCTTTCCAAGGTGTCTGCGACCCGTTCCACCACGTCAGGCGCCTGCAACTGCTTGCCTGAAAGATTCACGCTCATCGTGAATTCCTTCAACCCAAAGCTTTGCTGCCATTCCACGGCCTGCAGGCATGCCTCTTCGAGGATCCAATAGCCGATCGAGATGATCATGCCCGCATCTTCGGCGATTGGAATGAACATTCCCGGCGGGACAATTCCCCTGGTGGGATGCTTCCACCGCGCGAGCGCTTCCGCCCCCTCAAGGCTTCCCGTCGTAAGGTCGACAAGCGGCTGATAGTCGACATAGATCTCGCGATTGTCCAACGCCCTGCGCAAATCAGTCTCTAGCTCGAGCCGCTCGATCGCGTGATCGTTCATGCTCTCGTTCCACACCACAGAATTCGCTTTGCCGTTTGCCTTGGCACGATACATGGCGGTGTCAGCGTTCTTCAAGAGTGCCTCGGGCGCTATGAAGGAGTCCGATGTGAAAGCAATGCCGATGCTGGCCGAAGCAAACGCTTCGCGATTCATAAGCTGGATGGGCCGTCGGAGGATCTGCAGAATACGCTTGCCGATCATTTCCGCCTCCTCCACGTTATGCAAGTCTTCAAGAAGGACCGTGAACTCGTCTCCTCCCATCCTGGCGACGGTATCGCCCGGCCTGATGGCCTCGTTCAACCTGTCGGCAACCGCGATAAGCAGGCTATCTCCGACGCCGTGGCCGAGACTGTCGTTCACCAACTTGAAGTTGTCGAGGTCTAGGAACATCGTGGCCGTTCCCGAGTTGGTCCGGCTGGACTTAGACAGCGCGAATGCGATCCGATCCATGAACAGCGCGCGGTTTGGCAATCCGGTTAGTTTGTCGTGGAATGCCTGGTGCTCGATCTGTTGGGTTCGCTCCTGAACCGTCAGCTCGAGGTTATCATTGTGGACTCTGAGCTGCTCTTCGCCGGCCCGAAGCTGCGCAAGCATTTGGTTGATCCTCTTGGCAAGCCTGGTCAGCTCGTCTCGTCCGGAGACGCTGACGGCGCTGGCGCCGCTGCCGATCTTCTCGACCTCCATGCTGAGGCGAGACAGTCTCGCAAGCGCAGACCGCTCGAGCACGAGCAAGATGACGGCCCCCAAGATCGCGCCCGCGACGAGGATGAGAGTCCTCGCGAGCGAAACCGTGTCGAGGCCCTGCTGGTAGATCGTTCTCGGCTTCTGGATCGACAAGAGGAGGGCCGGCTCGCCCCACAAGTCTTTGACAGTGGAGTAGGCGGCAATCGTCCTTTCATCGAGCGGCTCCACAAAGTCTTTCTTCGACGCCTCGCCGGCCGCAACATTGAGTTGATCGCTATCTTGCAAGGCCGGATCGTCCAAACGGGCCATTCCAATATTCAGATGCGTCAGGGCGCGCAGATCGGCGATCTCGGGGTCGCCCAACCGGCGGCCGAAGACGACCCAGCCCCTGCTCGGCCCCTTCTCATCGCTGGTGAGGACCGGTCGCACCGCCACCATCATGGAGTCGTGCGGCAGGAGGATGAGCCCGCTTGCGCCTCGACTACTTACGGCCGGATTGCTTTGGAGCTGTTGCAGGTCCAGCGCGGCAAGGATCTCGCCGGGATGCGGAGCTTCAAGCGCGTGATCGCGGCGAATGGGCAGGGCGTGGAACACCTTGCCCTCGGTGTCGACGAACATGATCACGTCCAGCTTCAGCATCGAGACGGCGCTAGGAAGCAGATTGGACTTCACATACTTCGCGTTGTGATCCGCCATGAACTCGTACGTGTCGTCCCACGTCGACCAGTCACCGGCCTTCGTGTAGATATCGTCGATGGTCTGCGAGAACCCTCGCTTGGCACGCATGAGGTTTTCGGACGCGTCGTTGCGCTCGATAGACTCGAAGCTGTGCATCATCAGGCGGGCGGCAACGAGGTAGATGCCAAAGACGAGTCCCACCAATGTGAGACCGACTGCTAGTAAAAGGCGAATACGTAGACTCATATCAACAACCCGAGCGAAGCGGATGACCGGGGACAGGCGCCACCGAGGGCGACACCCGATTAATAGTGGGTACCAATTGTTCAAAGCACATGGCCATCCCGATCTTTCTGTCGCGAATGGCAAGCCGACCACTCCACTCGACTCGGTCGCGTAACCGAGACATCAGGATTTCCGCAAGATTGCGGATCAGCAGTAATGGCAGCCCTTCCTTCGCCCGACCTGAACGGGATTGGGATGAGCATGCGAGTAACGATTCTTTTTCGGAAAGCGGCGATTCTCCTTGTCTGCGCGTCGACTGTCGCTCAGGCGGAAGGACAGGAGAAGCTCAGCACGACCGTTACGCTGGACCTCGCTTCGAAGTACGTGTGGCATGGAGTCAATCTGGTCAACGACTGGGTGGTCCAGCCAGGAGTCTCGTTTTCAACCCATGGATTGACGCTGGCCCTATGGGGCAGCATGGAAGGAACGGATTGGAACCGGCCCAATTACCCACGCAATCCTCGCGGTTGCTTCACGGACGTGGAGGCTTCGCTGGAGTACGGCAAGGACAATTGGAAGGTCGGCATTAACGACGTGCATTGCCCCGGAACCGGCGAGGCCAGATACCGCGAGTGGTATGCGGGTCTGTCGGCCGAGCAGATCTGGGGCGCTCCCGAGCTAACCGTGTACACAAGCGGAAGCTCTCGCACGGGCACCTATGCCGTTCTTGGCCTCAGCCATTCCCTTGGACGGGAAGGCAAGAGTCTGGACCTGGGCGCCGAGATCACGTATGGGGACAAGCCGTTCAACGACTTCGTGCACGGACGTCAGCGAGCCGGCTTCTCCGATCTGCAACTGAGCGCCGGTATGACGCTGAGTCTTTCCAAGGGCTGGTCTGTAACTCCAAGCCTGCATTACTCCAGGATCTTCAAGGGCAGCCGATCGCCTGGCGAGCCGAGACAGACGAATGCCTGGCTCAGCCTGGGCTTTGAATCCGAACTGTAGGCCAACTAATCTCTGAGGCATCGCACACGCGTGGACATCCGACGGCGCGCCCAAGAAACATCCACAATCTAACACGTGCCCCGTAAACACGTGACAACTTCTCCGGTCTTTTACGCCTACACTGAGGGCCATTACATTGCATGGTGCCCTTGCGGGCTGCTTCGAATGGAGAATATGTTATTACGACATCGCTACGCCCTAGCGTCCCTAGCCGTCTTGGCCCTTTCAACCTGCAGCGCGCTCGCCCAAGTCGACCACATCTTCCGCTCCGAGGTTGCCGCAGGGGTCGACGATGCGTACAACAACCACATCTACGAAGATGACTCGGCCTTGCACACGATCAGTACAACCGGCCCGACCGGCTTTGCCAGTGCCTCAGCAACGATGGCCTACGGCGTGAACAAGGTCTCCACCCACTGGGAGACGCTGGACGCCTCCAATCCCGCTGGGGTCATGATAGCGGATGCGAACTCGATCTGGGGCGACCTCGTGACGATCTCCGATCCGGCCCTGGATGGCACGATCGGCACGTTTACGGCGAGCATGCGGGTGTTCGGCAGCGCGGAGTTCACGAGCACGGGCGCGTACCTCGACGATGCCTCCGCCAACATTTACGGCTTCTGGAACTCGTATATCGGCACAAGCACGGATGGCGGCGGCAGTTGGCTCGTTCACGGATGGTCGGGAGATTGGAGGTCGGAGGGTGACGGCCCGGTCGTGTATTCGGGCGACGAGCTCAACAACCCCCTGACCGAGGTCACGATTGAATTCGTCTATGGCACGCCGTTCCTGCTGGGCGGGCTCTTTGAGGCCTACTCCGATGCCGAGAATGAAAACTTAGCGCCGGGCACGGCCAGCTCTACGCTGGATTTCTCGCACTCCGCGTACTGGAACGGGATCAGCAACTTTTACGACGAGAATGGCCACGTGGTGACTGGCGTCAACATGACATCCCACTCAGGTATCGATTGGCGCAAGCCGATCAATGCTGTGCCGGAGCCGGCCAGCTTCGCGGCTCTCGGGCTAGGCGCGTTGGCGTTGATGAAGCGTCGACGCGGGACCGCTTAACCTCGCCTTCGCGTGATCACGAGAGTTCCTTCGACAGGCGGCGCTTTCCAAAGTGCGTTCGAAAGCGTTGCCACCACAGCGTACGTGCCCACGCTTCGCGGCGCAGTAGTTGAACCGTTGTAGGTGACGGTGACTCCTGTCAATCCGGAGGGGTCCGTAGTTACGGTGACTCTTCTGGGGTCGCCGTTGTATCGTTGCGACAGATTGCTAAGCTTCATGGTCGCGCGCTTAGTGCCGACAAGCCCAAAGATGCGCACCTTGCCTTCCGACGTCGGCACGTACACCCTGCCGAACGCCACGGTAGGCGGGGAGAACTTGGCAAAAGAGCCGATGCTGTCCCACGAGTCAAAGATCTCTGAGTTCCACAGCTCGACTCCGACGTTGTCGGCGCGAAACGCGCGCAGCACCGCCGGTCCGCTCGAGACCTGGGTGGGCGTCAGAGCGTGGTCGATGTGAAGCGCCCATACGATGCCAGTGGCCGGGTCTCCGTTGTAGGACGAGACGGACAGCATTCCACCGGGCATGTGTCCGTCTACTAGCTTGTAGTTGCCGACCGCGTAAGGCGTAGTTATGAAGTGGTTGCCTGCCCATTGAAACTGGCGAATGACGTCATCCTCGCCCCAAACATATGCAAAGGCGCCTGCGGAGGTACTCCACCAGATAGGCGAGCAGTGGATGTGCTCGTTGCTCGCGATCCAAGATTGGACGACGTTGTCGGAAATCGAATTCCAGCGTCCCATGTTGCGGCCGTCTATGAGGAACATCTTGGATGCTTTGCTGCCAGTAAGCATGTAGTTCGTGCCTGGGATGAGCATGACGCCGGTAGAGCCGTAATCCAGATCGTACTGATCGAGGTACGCCGAATCGTGGGGCGCAAACCAGTCCGCGAGGCTGAGGCGGCCATCCAGCATGAGCTTCAGGGCGCTGTCGCCATAACCGTTGTTCGAAGTAGCGTTGGCACGTCCATTTCCGGAGGTCACGTAGATCGCTTGTCCATCAGAAGCCGGGGCCGCGCCGGACATCCATATTCCGCCGCGACCGGAATTCGGCGTCGTGCAAAAGACGGCATCGAGAGTCAGGGTCGCCTGATTGACCTGGAAGACCCAGCCATGGAAAGGGTTTTGATCGTCGTGGGACGCGAAGCAAATGATGATCTTGCCGTTTTGCAAAAGCAGACCGGCCCGCTGGAGATGCTTCCTGGGGTCAAACCTTAGGAGTCCGTCTATTGAGCCCTCCCCCGTACCTAGGACGCCGCCTTGAATGGGCATCTCGCCAAGAGACAGGCCGGTCCGGATGTCCAGCGCGTGAAGCCTATAGGAGATCACGCCATCGAGCTCGTTGTACGCAACCACGTACAGCGCGTTTGCGGCCCGGTCGATCACCGGTGTTCCCACGATCCCAACGTAAGGCTTGACCCCGGCCGCGACGTCCGCACTGGGCACATAGGGCCCCAGGTTCCGGGTCCAGTACGGCGCAGTAGCCGACGAGCTGGTGGCGTCCCAGCAGTAGACAGTGTTCTTGGAAGTGGTGACGTAGATGCAGTTCTTCGTGCCAACGCCGGGAATGCTCACGTCTGAGACTGCGAGCACCTGGCCCATGCTGCGTCCGTCGATGGTGCGCGTCAGAACCTTGCCGAACGTGTGCCAATTCACCGTGGCGGGCGAAAGCTTGCTCTCGCGGTCGTACCAGCCGGTTCGATAGTTGTCGTTGTGTTGGGTGAGAACATCCGTCTGACCCAAGCCGATCGACGATAGGACGGACACGAACGAGGCCACGAGCAAAGCCCGGAAATTAGAAGACTGCAGCATAACAATAAGTTGCAGATCGCGCGCGCGAACCTACAAAGAAAGATTATTGTAACACTGCGCCGGTACCTGGATTGCTAGCGGCTATACCAGGTTCTGGAGTCGAATCCTGCGGCTCGAAAGTCAAGAAGCGCCGGCTTCTGACGGCGCGGCCCCTTTCCGCTTGTGAGCTTCTGCGCGCAGGAACTGTTCGAGTGACTTGACGGAGCTCGTTCCATGGTGCTGCGCGGACCGCCATGCACAAACGACCTCGATCTTCTCATCCACTCTGTACATTCGGCAGTGCGCGCCCTTCACCGAGATCTGGATCGTCTCTCCTGCCAACACGGAATCAAGGTTGGACCAAGACATCGCGAGGACGATCTCCTCGTCCTTGGCCAGCACAAGCAGGGGCCGTCCTCCAGCGGGTCGCAACTCGACTCTCATCGGCCCCTCGCAAAGAACAATTCCATCCATGTTGGTTGCATTGACAGCCGCTTGGCAAAAAGCGACCCTAGGCAAGACGTCGGCCTTTTTACGGTCGTTTAAGCAACCGCCCTTGGATCCCGCATGGGAACTGCCGCGCGTTGCATTTAGTCCCGAACAGCATGAGAAAGCGAGAAGAGATCGAGCCGAATGCGGGAGACAAGCGATACGTCCGGCGCGACGAGCAAGGACAATTCACGAAGGATCAGGTGGACGTGGGCAAGTCCTTGGCCGCGGATCGCAAGCAGCACTCGAAGACCAAGGTTCCTAAGGGCATGGGGGATCGCGGCGATCAGCAGAAGTAGCGGGCTGCCTCCTCTAGAGGTGTCACGTAAACTGGCCATGCATGCAGTTCTCCATACGCATGGCCCAACCCGAGGACTCGTCCGAGGCGGTTCGGGTCGTCAGAGCGGTGTACGACGAGTACGGGTTCACTTGGGACTCGGCGGATTATCACGCCGACCTGTATGATCTCCAGTCGCACTATCTAGACCACGGCTGCCCATTCTTCATCGCGGAGCTGCCTGATGGCGGGATTGTCGGCACTGCCGCGCTCGACATCTTCCCTGCTCTTCCGGGTGTCGTAGGGACGCTCCAGGAGATCGATGGGCGCATCCGCATCGCCGGCGCTGATTGCTCGATGGAACGGCTGTACGTAGATCCGGCTGCCAGGAGGCTGGGCATCGGGCGGGCGCTCGTCGAGCACCTGATCAAGAGCGGCGTCGAGAACGGCTGCAAGCGGATGGAGATCTGGAGC
>JAXDKF010000263.1:0-3218 GCA_034667265.1 Fimbriimonadaceae bacterium | reverse complement strand
TACAGATTTGACCTACCGCCCGCCGCACTTTCCTCGAACCCAAGTCGCCTGTCGATACGAAGGCTACAAAGTCGCGGGAGTTGAGAACTCTTCGCTCTACACCTTCGGCGTGCGACAGGTGGTCACCACCAATCTAGCCTTGACCCTTAACTACACGTGGGGTCAGGTTCCTGATTTCCTCTATTCGATGAGAGGCTGGCAAGTTCAAGCCGCTCTTGGAGTGAGGTTCGAATGAGTTTGCGCTGGTTCTTAGGAATTGCAGGGCTGGCCGTCATGTCCTCGGCATTTGCCGGCGACGTTACGGGTCACGTTGTTATGTCGGGAGGCCGAGATGCCGCGCAAGCCGTGGTCTACCTCGAGGGCGCCGTCCGCTCAAAGCCGATGGCCAAACAGATGATCGATCAGCGCAACCGCGAGTTCATTCCCCGGATCTCGGTGGTCACGATCGGCACGACCGTCGATTTCCCCAACAACGACACGGTCTTTCATAACGTCTTCGCCGAGTACCAGGCCAAGCGGTTCGACCTCGGCATGTATCCGAGAGGCGCGAAGAAACGGCAGATCTTCGAGAAGCCCGGTCTGGTCGCCATGATGTGCAGCGTCCATTCTGAAATGTCCGCCTACATGATGGTGGTGGACACACCCTATTTCGCAGTTGCAGACAGGACGGGGCGCTTCACCATAAAGGGAGTTGCCCCGGGAACCTATACATTGAGGGTGTGGCACGAAAGTGGCCAAATCGAATCGAGGCCCCTTGTCGTGAACGATCAAGTTGTATCCCTGGAGGTCCGGACGAACCGGAAATAGAATGCCCCGGAGCCTTCGTGCACAAGTTCAGGCCCTCAGCGTCCTGCCCATTTTGGGCCTGGGCGCTGTAGCCATTTGTGTGTCGCTCGTGCTGACCCAGCAAGAGGTCTCGCAGGAGGCTAGCCGAAACCTGCAGGAAGTCTCCCACCTGCTCGCAGCGACCACGCGCGAGCGCAGTCTTACGCTGCAGACGCAGGCGAACCTCGTCGCCAACCTCCCTTCGTTGCGTATTGCGATGGCCAACAAGGATCCCGAGACGATCGCCGACCGAGTTAGGTTCTTCGTTAACCGAACGCAGGCCGACGCGCTCATCGTGACCGACGACAGCGGCAGGATGATCTCTCAAGTGGGCAAGGTCAAAGGCAAGACCTTCGATCGTGACCTGAAGACCTTGATCTTGCGTGCCGCGGATGGCAAATCGGCCATCGGCATCGTTTCGCAGGGCGGGCACTTGTATGCCGCCGCCAGCACGCCGATCACCTCCGGCTCCAGTACTTACACGATTGGCACGTTGACAGCGCTCTGCCTGGTCGGCGACAGCCTTGCGAAGCAGTTGCGCGGAGGCACGTCCGCGGACCTGATCTTCCTTTGGAAGGGCCAGGTGGTAGGATCGTCGCTGCCGATCAGAAGGCTTCCCAAGGTCGGCCGTCTAACTCCCTCGAGGATCACCCTAAAGGGGACGCAGTACGTCGCCCTCGCGACCGCATTGCCCGGCTCCAATCCAAAGCTCGAAGCGGACGTCGTTGCGCTAAGGCGTTATTCGGATCTGGCGGGACCGTATCAAGCATTCGGCAGCTCCTTCATCATGGTGCTGCTCGTGGGCCTTCTCATCGCGGGACTGTTTTCTCGCGCGGTCGCCAATGGCATTCTGAAGCCGCTAGAGTCCCTGGCCAGGAGCGCGCAAGTTGTGCGAGACGGCAGTTGGCCCGAGGCCTTGGCCGTCGAACGCCAAGACGAGATCGGCCTCCTCCAGTCCGTGTTCAACGACATGACGGCGAACCTTAAAAAGAGCACCGAGCAGATGCTAGGACTCGTCGACACAGACACGCTGACGGGCTTGAACAATCACAGAAAATTCAAGGAGCGGTTGGATCAAGAAGTTTTCCGAGCCTGCATGTCCAACAAGCCCCTGATCCTGGCTCTCATCGACATCGATCGCTTTGCCGAATACAACGAGAAGTTTGGACACGCCGGCGGCGACCATGCGTTGAAGACTATGGCCGCGCTGCTGAACGACGTCTCGCCGGACATCGCATTCTTGGCTCGATACGCTGGCGAAGAGTTTGCCGTTATGCTTCCGCTAAACAACCTAGAGGGCGCGGAAGCGATCATGCAACGGTTGCGCGAGCTGTTGCAGGGCAAGTTCCAGGCTCCGTTGACCATCAGCGTTGGCATAGCGGATGTAAGCACGGGCGCCAGCACAGGCGCAGCTCTGCTGCTCTCCGCCGAGTTGGCCCTCAGCCGGGCAAAACAGCTCGGGCGCGACCGCATTTGCCGCTTCGACGCAGTCCCGGGCGCATCCAGCTCGGACGATCCATTCCAGCTCCAGAAGTTCTTGCAGGACAGCACGCTTGCAACCATTCAGGCGCTTGCGGGCGCGGTCGACGCGAAGGATCCTTACACGCAGGGTCACTCCGTACGTGTGGCTCGCTACGCCAGCGACCTCGCGAAATACATGGGATACCCAGAGGCTTTCGTAGACCTGGTCTACAAGACGGGCACGCTTCACGACGTCGGCAAAATCGGCGTCCCCGACTCGATTCTTGCGAAGCCCGGCCGGCTCGAGCCGGAGGAGCAAGCGATCATGGAGACGCATCCCGTGCTCGGCGAGCTCATCGTCAAGAAGGCGCCCCAGCTCCAGGAAATGTTAAGCGGCGTCCGCCATCACCACGAGCGATGGGATGGACGTGGATATCCCGACGGCATCATGGGGCAGAAGATCCCGCTGCTCGCCCGCTTCATCGCGGTCGCCGACACTTTCGACGCCATGACGAGCAATCGACCTTATCGTGTCGCGCTTCCTGAGAACGTGGCACTCGATGAGATCAAGCGTGGCGGCGGGCACCAGTTCGACCCCGAAGTCGCGGAAGAGTTCGTTCGCATGATGAAGCTGCACGGCTATCAGAGAGCCGCGTAGAACTGGGAACTCGGAACTCGGGATAGCACTTCTTCGACTCAAAGAAACGGGGAACTCTCTCTTAGAGAAAGTTCCCGGTTCCGCATTCCGAGAGGCGCGCCAACTACGGCGTGTGCAGCCCGCCGGCTCGCCAGCCGTAGGCTGTGCTAAACCCGGAGAACTGGCCGCCGCCGATCGATACGAACGGCCCCGCCGCGAAGTTGTTGTAGCCGCCGGTCACCGAGGCGTATCCCGCGTTCGCCGTGTTCAGGAATCCCGCGGTGATCGAAGCGTA
>JAXDKF010000262.1:0-6393 GCA_034667265.1 Fimbriimonadaceae bacterium | reverse complement strand
CATGACTGAAGCCACTCCGTTCAACAAACGCGTGCGCACCTTCTTCATCGCGGAAGGCGTGCTCATGTGGCTGGACGACGACGACGTGGAGCGCCTGCTCAGCTTTATGCAGGACTATGCAGCCCTTGGAAGCCGATTTGCGTTCACGTTTTTAGAGCGGGGCGTGGATCACAAGGCGTTCTTTCCCGAAGTCAACTTCTTCACCGACGCTCTCGTGTGGCTCTACAAAATCAAGCTCGGCTGGGGTGTGAGGATCGAGCACATCGCGCGCTTTTTGAACGACAGGTATTTCGGTCTGATCGAGATCGAGACGCCGTATGACCTTCGCCAAAAGGCTCCCGAGCCCATTCCGCCCATTAAGAAGCGCGTCGTCGGCGACTACCTCGCGATTGCCGAGCTCGTGTTCATCGACGAGACTCCGACCGGCACCGGGCCGAAGGTGCAGGATTATAGGTAGGTGGTCGCCGGTAAGTGGTAAATGGTAAGTAGTAAATGGCCGAACCGGACGGAAGTTTTTATGGTTCTGCGCGCCGCCTCATACCCATAACAAGCAAGGGCTGCCGAAATCGAAAGCGTCTCCGGGCCATTTACCATTTACTACTTACCATTTACCGCTCCGAAATATCGTAAACACCGGCTTTCCGGCGTAGCTCCCCATTCGGTAGACTTCTAAGCAGGAAAGCATGCCCAAAAGAGTCGAAACGATCGTCCTCCACGACAGCAGCACGCCCGTCCTTGGCGACGTCCAGAAAGGCGGCAACGTGGTCGTCACCAGCCTGGAAACGCTGCTCGGGCAGGCTCGCGCCAATTCGCTTTGGCCCCTGACCTTCGGCCTGGCCTGCTGCGCCATCGAGATGATGAGCACTGTCGCCTCGCGATTCGACATCGCCCGATTTGGCTCTGAAGCCTTCCGCGCCACCCCCAGACAAGCTGACGTGATGATCATCGCGGGCCGGCTGAGCAAGAAAATGGCGCCGGTGCTCCGGCAGATCTACGACCAGATGCCCGAGCCCAAATGGGTGATCAGCATGGGCGCGTGCGCGAGCTCCGGCGGCGTTTACAACAACTACGCGATCGTTCAAGGCGCGGATCAGGTGGTGCCCGTGGACGTCTATGTTCCCGGTTGTCCGCCCTCGCCTGATGCCCTCATTTACGCCGTTTTGAAATTGCAAGAAAAGGTAAAGCGTCACACCGCGAGAAATCTCTCAGATCTGCGGCTCACGGAAGTCCATGCTCCTCGGAGACTCGAAGAGGTGGAAGCTTAAGTGGGTCTCTATAAGCAGGTCGTCAAGCCAGTCCTTGCGGGGTTCGGCATCACCGCCAAGCGTCTCAAGCACCGGAAGGTGACCCTCGGCTATCCGGAGGAGCTCCGCGAACAATATCCGCGCACCCGCTGGCGACACTTTCTGACCCGCTACGACAACGGCCTGGAGAAGTGCATCGGTTGCTCCCTATGCGCAGGCGCGTGTCCCGCCCGATGCATCTACGTGGAGGCCGCGGAGAACACCGACGAGGCCCGCTTCTCGCCGGGCGAGCGCTACGCGCCGCGCTACGAGATCAACATGATCCGCTGCATCTTCTGCGGCTATTGCCAGGAAGCCTGCCCCACCGGCGCGATCGTCCTGCGCAAGAACTTCGAGCTGGCCGATTACAAGCGCGAGGATTTCATCTATACGAAAGAGATGCTTCTCGAGAAGTATCCGGGCGAAGCGGACGCGCCTTTCGTGGGCCATTACCAGAAGACGGCAACTCGAAAGTCGTGAGTTGAAATCGTAAATCGTAAATCGTAAATCGCGCCGGAACGGACACGATGCCGGGGACACTCCGAAGTTGATCTTCATCCACCCTTTTCGACTGGCTTGGTGAACTTCGCATCCGGTATGTCAACGTTCCCTTGCCCTTCCGTGTACTGAACCGCGACCGTCCCATCCGGGCCGGAAAGCGTGACTTTAAACGGCACCTTTACGCCCGAGACTTCTCGGTAATCGGTGAAATCCTGCGTGTAAGGCAGGATTCCGAGAATCGTCTGTCTTCCCGACCACCGCCGCACCAACAACCCGCTGGAGGCATCGAAGTAGAGCCTCTCCCGATAGCCGGCTTCGACAGGCTGCGCGTCGACCACGAAGACGTCCTTACCGTCCAAGGTGTCCTTGCGAACCCGGCGGTACGTCTTGAACTGGTCCTTGAGCTTCATGTTCCAATAGAACGGCGCGGCACGCTTGACCTCCTCGAGGTCGAGGTTTCTGAGAGTGAACACCTCGCCGTTCAGCGCTTGGCGCCAGGCAACGGATCCATCGAACGCCTCCGAGAAGTTTCCTCGCGGAAGAGTGAGGACTACGAGCGATTTATCTGGCGCCTTCGTAAACGTCTCGACGCCTTGAGTTCTTCCCTGCCGGCCGAGCTCCGTGCCCTTCATCCGCAGCGATGTGAGCTTGTCGATGGTGGGTCCGCCGATCGCTTCCGTGTACTTGTCGACCAGCGATTCTGCGGTCGGCAGTGTCGCGGCAACAGCAGCCGTGGCTTGCACCGGCGGAGGTCCCTCTCCCAGGGGCGGCATCGATAGGGGATGCGCCCTGCCCTGGTGGCAAGTCGCGCAAGTGACCTCCTGGCGACCGGCAAAGTTGTTCTCGTTGATCTGACGGGTCATTAACACCATTTGCCGCGCCGTGTCCTTTTCCTTCTTATCGTCCTTCTCCATCGGCCACGCGCCTTTGTCGGCGGTGACGTGGCAGTGGTCGCAGCCCACGCCGAGGGAGGCCGAGATGAATCGCATCGCGGGAACGATCTCCTTGGCGGGCACGCCCGTGAAGACCTTGATATTCTTGAATTCCTTCTCGGCGGGCTTGTCGCCTTCCGCTTGCGGCGACCAGCCTGCGATGGCTATTGCAAAGACGGCAAGGGACAGAACGTGGAGACCAACGCGCCAGGTCATTCACACATGATGCGCGATTCGCAAATCAAACGTTAGCGGCCATCCGCGCCTCGAACTCCTCGGGAGAGACCTCCTCGATGTGGGTTGCACACATCCACACGTGCCCGTACGGGTCCTCGAGCTTGGCGCTTCGCGCGCCGTAGGGCTGATCCTCTGGCGCACTGATGACTCGCGCACCCGCTTTAGCGGATTGAACTACGAACGCATCCACGTCCTCCACGTAGATCTGTAGGATCACCGAGGAACCGCCGAGCTGGCGGGGCGAGCGGTTGTGGCCCTCGTACTCATCGGCGATGTAGATCGGAGCCTCTCCAATCGTCAGCTCGGCGTGGCCGACCTTGCCGTTGTCGTCGTAGCGGTAGAGCTCCTTGGCTCCAAAAGCCTTCTTGTAGAACTCGATGGCGCCCGCGCCGTCGTGTACCGCCAACATGGGAGTCGCCGCGCGCCTGCCGGCGGGAATGGGATCGACTTTGCTAGCCATAGTGCCATTCTACGGCGGGACCAACGACCCGGCAAATATGGGAGGCATCTCCCGGTCGATGAGGCGTAAACTATACTGCTCCTTGCGGCGGCGGGCGCAAAAGAGAGGGCATGATAGACATCCACCAAGCCGATAAATCCGCGCAGCCGGGCCACGCGTCTACCGACGCGCGCGCCAGTACGCAGGAAGCCCTCCGGGCTAGCGAGGAGCGGTTCCGCATGATGGTGGAACAGTCTCCTCTGAGCGTGCAGATCCTCTCGCCCGACGGCCGAACGATCCAGGTCAACGCGGCCTGGGAAAAGCTTTGGGGCGCGAAGCTCGAAGATCTCCACAACTACAACATCCTGGAAGACGACCAACTGGTGGAACGGGGCATCATGCCCTACATCAAACAGGCCTTCAGCGGCGAAACCGCCGAAATTCCGGCCACGCCCTACAGCCCGGCCATGGGCATCTACGCCGGGCAAGATCGCTGGTCGCGGGCCGTCATCTACCCGGTCAAAGTAGAAGGGCAGATCACCCAAGTCGTTCTGATTCACGAGGACATCACGGACCAGAAACGGGCCGAAGCGGCACTGCAAACCAGCGAGGAGCGACACCGCGCCATTTTCGAGAACGCACAAGACGCCATCCTCCTGGCCGACGACAACAGCCGATACATCGATGCGAACCCTGCCGCGTGCAAATTGACCGGTTACAGCAAGGAAGAGCTCCTTGGGATGAGCGTGCAGGACCTCACGCCTCACGAGCTGGCGGAGCAATACAAAAGCTCCTGGTCGGACTTCCGCCAGACCGGTGTCATGGGCGGGCTCTATCCCATCTTAAGGAAGGACGGCACCCAGGCGGTTGCACAGTTTCGGGCCGTGGCGGACGTAATGCCCGGCGTACATGTTTCAATCCTTCAGGACATCACCGAACGTACAGAAGCTGAGGAGGGCCGGCGTCAAAGCGAAGAGCGCTTCCGAGAGCTCGCTGACTCGATGCCCGCGATCGTTTGGTCCAGCAAGGTTGGGGAGGGCACCGACTTTCTTAACCGTCACTATTACGATTACACCGGACTCTCGCGAGACATAAGCGGGGAGAAAGGCTGGGAACTTGTTGTCCATCCGGACGACTTGGCAGTGAGCCACGCCAGCTACAGTAAAGCCGCTCTGGAAGGCATTCCTTGGGAGCAAGAGCTCCGGCTCAAGCGCAACGATGGCGAGTATCGGTGGCATCTCTCGAGGTCGATTCCCATTCGCGATTCCGACGGACAGATTGTGCGCTGGTACGCGACGAGTACGGACATCCACGATCAAAAGCTTGCCGAACAGCGCGCGCGAGATGAAGCCTTTGCGCTCGAAACGGTGAACAGAATTGGGCAAAGCCTGTCCAGCGAGCTCGATCTAGATCGGCTTGTCCAATCGTTGACCGACGCCGCAACGGAGCTGGTTGGCGCCGAGTTCGGTTCCTTCTTCTACAACGTCACCAACGATGCGGGCGAGAGCCTTATGCTGTACACGATCTCTGGCGTGCCGCGGTCCGCGTTCGACAGGTTTCCGATGCCCCGCAATACGGCCATATTCGCACCCACTTTCACAGGCGAAGGAGTGGTGCGGTCCGAGAACATCACACTTGACCCGAGGTACGGCAAGAACCCGCCCTATTTTGGAATGCCTGAGGGCCACTTGCCCGTTAGAAGCTATCTGGCCGTGCCTGTCGTTTCTCGATCGGGCGAGGCAATCGGCGGCCTCTTCTTCGGCCACTCCGAAGCAGAGGTTTTTGGAGAGCGACATGAGCAAGTGCTCTTAGGCATCGCTTCGCAGGCGGCGGTGGCCATCGACAACGCGCGCCTGTACCACGGCATGGTCACGATGAACGCAGAGCTCGAGGAGCGGGTGGGGGAACGCACCTCGCAGCTTGTCGCCGCCAACAAAGAGATGGAGGGATTCACCTATTCGGTGTCTCACGACCTTCGCGGACCCCTTCGCGCAATCATGTCCACCAGCATGATCCTCAAAGAGGATTTCGGAGACAAGCTCCCGCCCGACGCAATAGACCAGCTCGATAGGCAGGCTCGCGCCGCCAACAAAATGGGCAGCCTGATCGACGATCTCCTGCGGCTTTCCCGAATCGGCCGCCAGGACATGAGCCGCTCGGCCGTGAATTTGAGCGAGTTGGCTACCGACGTGGTCGGTGAGTTGGCTCCCCGTTGCGAGGCGCTCGATATCGACATCGAACCCGAGCTCATGGCCAAGGTGGACGCAAAGCTCTACCGCTTGGTGATCCTCAACCTGTTCGATAACGCTTGCAAGTTCTCCCCCAACGGAGGCAAGATCACATTCGGCCAGAGCGACACGGATCGCGGTCCTGCTTTCTTCCTTCGGGACGAGGGAATCGGCTTCGAGATGCAGTACGCCGAGAAGCTGTTCCTCCCATTTGAGCGGCTAGTTCTCGACACTGAGTTCCCAGGCACCGGCATCGGGCTTGCCAACGTGAAACGGATCGTCGAGCGGCACGGGGGCCAAGTCTGGGCTGAGGGCGACCCCGGCAAAGGCTCGACTTTCTATTTCACAGTTCCCTAGTGGCAGCTTCACAGCCGACAGCCTCCAGCCGACAGCCAACAGATCATTCCGCGTCATAATCGCTGGGTTATGGCTTACAAGGTGGCAGTGCTGGCAGGAGACGGGATCGGCCCCGAGGTCACCGCGCAAGCGGTTCGGGTGCTCGAGGCGACGGGCGTCGATTGCGAGTTCCAACACGCGCTCGTGGGCGGCGCGGCCTACGATGTGACCGGCCAGCCTTTGCCCAAGGAAACGCTCGACCTGTGCAAGGCCTCAGATGCGGTACTGCTCGGCGCGGTCGGTGGACCTAAATGGGACGGCATCCAGCCTCCCGAGATGAGGCCGGAGGTGGGCGCCCTCCTTCCCTTGCGCCGCGAGCTAAACCTCTACGTAAACGTGCGGCCGGCCAAGACCCTGCGAGCGCTCATGATGGCCAG